>JBJMLY010000481.1:0-7940 GCA_045805025.1 Cytophagaceae bacterium
CTCGAACAGCTCGGTGTAGATGTTATAGAAGCTGGCTTTCCTATTTCCAGTCCGGGTGATTTCAACTCAGTCGTGGAAATTTCAAAAGCGGTAAGCGAGCCTATAATCTGTGCACTTACCCGCGCAAACACCAAGGATATTGATGCCGCCGTAGAAGCTCTTAAATTTGCCAAGCGTAAAAGAATTCATACAGGGATCGGTGCTTCCGATATGCACATCAAGTATAAGTTTAACAGCACCCGTGAAGACATCCTGAAGAAAGGAGTGGAAGCTGTGAAGTACGCTAAGAAGTTTGTGGAAGACGTCGAATTTTTCGCCGAAGATGCAGGCCGGGCCGATATACAATACCTCGCCCAGATGGTGGAGGCTGTTATTGCTGCCGGCGCTACGGTGGTAAATATTCCCGATACCAATGGATATTGTTTGCCTGAACAGTACGGGGCAAAAATAAAATACCTGGTCGATCATGTGAAGAATATAGACAAAGCCATCATCTCGGCTCATTGCCATAACGATCTTGGCTTAGCCACCGCCAATGCCATTGCCGCCCTGACCAATGGAGCCAGACAGGTAGAATGTACCATTAATGGAATCGGCGAAAGAGCCGGCAATACTTCTCTCGAAGAAGTGGTGATGATCCTGAAAAGCCATCAGCTTGGTTTGGAAACAGGCATCAATAGCAGACAGCTCGTACCGATGAGCCGCCTGGTTTCTACCTTAATGAGAATGCCTGTGCAGGCGAATAAGGCCATCGTTGGAAAAAATGCATTCGCGCATTCATCCGGAATTCATCAGGATGGAGTGATTAAATTCAGAGAAAACTATGAAATAATAAACCCCGAAGATGTAGGGGCAGATGCTTCTTCCATTGTATTGACCGCAAGAAGCGGACGCGCCGCTCTGGCGTACCGTCTGGAAAATATCGGATTTACCCTGCTTAAAGAGGAGCTGGAATCGGTATACAAAAGATTCCTTGATATGGCGGATAAGAAGAAACAAATGGAGGATGAGGATCTGAAAGAGCTGATGAGAGAAGTGGTGCTGAATAAATAATTTTTTGACAATCCTGATGATACCTTCATGTTCTTTTTATAGAACCATAGGCCTTATTAGCTTAATGCTCTTTAGTGTAAGAGTAAAAGGACAACAAATAATTATTTTAAATCCTGATACATCTGCCATTGCCCTTGCTAAAAATGACAGCTTAAGACTTTATATAGAGGCGGATAAATCTCAGCCTTATGAATATAAGCTGGCAGGTAAAGTATATATACTGGGAGGGATCGGGCCGGGTAAATTTGTTGAAAGTACTCAAGGGAGGATGAAAATGATGCTGCAGGGGAACTGGTCTTTTTTTTATCCCGGCAGAAAGATAAAAGAAAAGGAAACTATGTAAATGGAAAGAAAGAAGGTTTATGGGAAGACTATAAGCTGCCCATAGAAGAGGACGGAGAAATTGTCGTACCGGATATACGTAAAACTCAAAATTACCATGAGGGAAAGAAAGAGGGTACATGGAAGGAGTATCATGGGAAACTTAAAGTAGCGGAAGGAATAATGCTTCATGATAAGCAAGTAAAAACATATACGTTTTCCCCCAAGGATACAACTCAAATTGTTATGGAATGTATCTATCCCGAAGAGGGAGAATATTCGGAAATTTGTTCTGATCTGAATGAAAAAGGGAAAGTGGAAATTAAAACTTATCATAAGAGAGATATGAATGAAATAATGCAGGAAGTGTATGATAAGAATGGTGAAGTTGTCAATAGAATTACTTTTTGAAAATCAGAATTATTATTATCAAACGATTATATAAAACAGGTTACAAATAAGATTTATAAATCAATGAGCAAAATCAACAAATACAGTTCCCGCTTAACTCAGGATGAAACACAGCCGGCCTCTCAGGCGATGATGTATGGAGCAGGCTTTACCGAAGAAGACATGAGCAAGGCACAGGTCGGCATCGCCAGCACGGGCTACGAAGGCAATACCTGTAATATGCACCTGAACCAGCTGGCGGCTCTTGTAAAGGAAGGGGTGAAAACAGCGGGTTTAAAACCTTTGCAGTTCAACACCATCGGCGTCAGCGACGGTATCAGCATGGGAACAGACGGCATGCGCTATTCGCTGGTCTCCAGAGATGTGATCGCCGATTCAATCGAAGCAATTTCAGGAGCTCATTACTACGACTCACTCGTGACCATTATGGGTTGCGATAAGAATATGCCAGGTGCTCTGATCGCCATGTGCAGATTGAACCGTCCTTCTCTGATGGTGTACGGAGGAACGATCCACTCAGGAAATTATAAAGGAGAAAAGCTGAACGTCGTATCGGCGTTCGAGGCACTCGGCAAAAAATTTGCCGGCACCATCAGCGCCGAAGATTACAAAGGAGTGATCCAGAATGCTTGTCCGGGTGCAGGTGCCTGCGGCGGTATGTATACGGCCAACACCATGGCCTCCGCTATTGAGGCGCTTGGGATGACCCTGCCTTACAGCTCCACCTCTCCGGCCACCAGCGAGAAAAAGAAAAAGGAATGTCTGAATGCCGGCGAATGGATCAAGGTGCTGCTTCTCAAAGATCTCAAACCTAAAGATATCATTACCTACGAGTCCATTTCAAATGCCGTGCGTGTAGCCATGGTACTGGGAGGTTCTACCAATCTGGTGCTTCACTTCCTGGCCATAGCTAAGGCTGCGGGTGTGAAATTTACGCTGAAAGATTTCCAGGCTCTTTCCGACAAAACCCCTCTGCTGGCAGATTTAAAGCCAAGCGGAAAATATATGATGGAGGATCTCGATGCCATCGGCGGAATTCCATCCATCATGAAGATGATGCTGAATGAAAAAATGCTGCATGGCGATTGTCTTACCATCAGCGGTAAAACGGTCAAGGAAAATCTTGAAAGCGTAAGCGACCTACCGGCCGGACAGGACATCATCATGCCTGTGAGTAAACCGATCAAGGTAACAGGGCACCTGCAGATGCTTTATGGCAACCTGGCGGTGGACGGCTCCGTGGCAAAGATCACCGGTAAGGAAGGTGAGCGTTTTGAAGGTCCGGCAAAAGTTTATGACTCTGAAGAATCATTGAATAAAGGAATTGAAAAAGGCGAGATAAAAGCCGGACATGTCGTCGTGATCCGCAATGTTGGTCCGAAGGGCGCGCCCGGCATGCCGGAAATGCTCAAACCGACGGCCCTGATTATCGGCGCGGGCCTGGGCGATAAAGTAGCGCTCATCACCGATGGAAGATTCTCCGGAGGAACGCACGGCTTTGTGGTGGGACATATCACTCCAGAAGCCATTGAAGGCGGACTGATCGGCCTTGTGCAAGACGGCGATAAAATTGTGATCGATACCGTCAAAAATAAACTCGATGTACTACTGTCGGACGAAGAGATCAGCAAAAGAAAAAAAGCTTGGGTGAAACCCGAATACAAAGCCAAGCAAGGACTTCTCTATAAGTATATGAGATCCGTTTCTTCAGCCTCCGAAGGTTGTGTGACGGATGAATTTTAAGCACTGATTACTCAGATAATGAGAATACACAGATTAAGAAACGGATTTTCATATTTATCAATAATTTTAGTTAGATTAGTAAACGGTAGAAGTCACTAATGACAATGCTATGAAGCCAAGAATAAAGTTAAGAGGTGCGGAATATATTGTAAAGCTCATCGAGCTGCTGGGAGCAAAAGATCTTTTTGCTTACCCGGGAGGGGCAATTTTGCCTATTTACGACGCGCTGGCGTTCAGCAAACTTAACAGCATTCTTGTAAGGCATGAGCAGGGGGCTTCCTTTGCTGCCAATGGCTATGCAAGAGTATCGGGCAAGCCTGGTTTTTGCCTCGCCACTTCCGGTCCTGGTGCAACCAACCTGGTAACTGGTATCGCCGATGCCTATGCAGATTCAATTCCTATGATCGCCATTACCGGTCAGGTGAAGCTTGAGCTTATAGGAACGGATGCATTTCAGGAAACAGACATTACAGGAATTTGTATTCCAATTACCAAAAAGACATTTCTAATTACCAAACTCGAAGACGCAGCGGATATTTTCAGAGAAGCATACCGCGTTTCCATGCATGGAAGACCAGGCCCTGTTCTCATCGATATACCAAGAAGTGTGCAGGGAAATTTTATCGACCTGGAAGAAGACTGGGAAAAGAATTTTGGGATGCCTGCCGAAGAGCCTATATATCATGTATCGGATCAGGAGCTGGCGGCGGCGGCAAAGCTTATCGCGGAAGCAAAGAAACCTCTCATTATTGCCGGGCATGGCATTCTGCTTTCCAAGGCATGGGACGAACTTAGAAAGTTTGTTCACCGGGAAAATATTCCTGTGGTCAGCACCATTCTGGGAATCGGAGCGATGGAGCATGACGATCCGTTGTTTTTTCAGTGGCTGGGAATGCATGGAATGAAATATGCCAACCAGGCTGTGCAGGAATGCGACCTTGTCATTGCCTGGGGAATCCGTTTTGACGACCGTATCACAGGTATCCTTTCCGATTTTGCCCCGAAAGCGAAAATACTTCATTGCGATATTGATAAAAGTGAATCCGGCAAGAATGTAAAGACCGATGTCTTCCTGCATGGTGATATTAAAAAAGTGATCGCCAATATTCCTGATACCAGCAGCGCCAACAAAGCGGCGCGTGCGTCATGGCTGGGTCATCTTGCAGACCTGAAAGCCGAGTATCCGCTGATGGAAGCAGACTTTTCTAAATTTACCGAAGTCGCAGCGATTAAAGTTCTGGAGGAACAGCTGGCAGAAAATGCGATCGTAACCACCGATGTAGGCCAGCATCAGATGTGGGCCTCACAATACCTTGTACGAATGAAGCCCAACCATTTCCTCACCTCCGGAGGATTGGGCTCTATGGGCTTCGGATTGCCCGCCGCTATGGGCGCCCAGGCGGCAGCGCCCGGCCAGGACGTATGGTGTATTACCGGCGATGGCTCCTTTCAAATGAACTTTCAAGAACTCATCACCTGCGTACAGGAACAATGGCCTGTAAAAATATTAGTGCTCGATAATTCATACCTGGGCATGGTGCGCCAGTGGCAGGAACAGTTTTATGCTAAAAATTATTCCGGCGTAGAGCTCCTCAATCCTGATTTTGTTATGCTGGCCAAAGCCTTCGGCATGGATGCCGTTGCGGTTGAAAATGTGGATGAGCTCTCTGCAGCGATCACCAAAGCGCATAACTGCGATAAGCCTTTCCTGATACACGCGAAGGTTCTGAAAGAAGAAAATGTGCTTCCGATGGTAGCGCCTGGAACCAGCCTTTCCGATACGATTTATTATCCGGTGAAACCGCTGAAAGAAAAAGTGGCGAAATAATGCTTTGTGTTTAGGCCTTGTATTTTGCTAAAGATTATCCGACTATTAAAAAAGCTTTCCCCAATGCCTTTGGAGCTATCCGCTTTATACCACAAAAAGCAACTTGGAATAAAATCTGCCTTATTCAGTTTATAATCTTCTCATTATAGAGTTCGCTACTCCGTATCGTTTTTTTAGTTCCATATAGGATCGTATATTTAACTTTTAATTTAAACTAATACTGATCTTGAAAATAGCAGTTCCCAAAGAAACAAAGCCTTATGAGAAAAGAGTAGCACTGTCTCCCGACGTGGTGAAATCTCTTGTTAAGGCAGGTTTTGAATGCAGCATCGAAGCCGGTGCCGGACTTAATTCTTATTTTTCAGACGAGCTCTATACATCGGCAGGCGCTAAGATTGTCGCAGACAAGAATCAATTATACAGTCAGGCAGATATTGTATTAAAAGTTAATGCTCCTGCCGGAGAAGAAGCAGATCTGTTGAAAGACGGAACGGTGCTCATTTCTTTTCTGTATGCTTATACTGTTCCGGAACTGGTGGACAAACTGGTAAAAAAGAATATTTCTTCTTTTGCGATGGATGCAGTTCCAAGAATTTCGCGGGCGCAGAAAATGGATGCCTTGAGCTCACAGGCAAATCTGGGAGGATATAAAGCAGTGCTGCTGGGCGCTAACGCCATGGGAAAAATATTTCCATTGATGATGACGGCCGCTGGCACCATCACTCCTTCAAGAGTATTGATTTTCGGGGCAGGAGTTGCGGGTCTTCAGGCAGTAGCCACGGCCAAGAGATTGGGAGCCGTCGTAGAAGTAACGGATGTAAGAAAGGAAACCAAAGAACAGGTGGAATCGCTGGGAGGAAGGTTCATTGAAGTGAAGTCAGATAGCGAAGTAAAAGTTGTTGGCGGATACGCCACAGAGGTTTCCGCAGAATACCTGCAAAAGCAAAAAGAACTTATTCAAAAGCATATTGCAGAGGCTGACCTGGTCATTACCACAGCGCTGGTGATGGGCAAGAAAGCTCCGGTACTGGTTTCTGAGGAGATGGTTAAATCCATGAAGATGGGTTCTGTCATCGTGGATATGGCGGTGGAATCGGGTGGAAACTGTGCGCTGAGTGAAGCGAATAAAACCGTTGTAAAGCATGGCGTAACCATTGTCGGCGAATCCAACATTCCTTCTTTACTGCCTGTCAATGCCAGCGAGCTGTATGCCAAGAATATCAGCACCCTACTCCTGCATCTTGCCACCAAAGACGGCTTCAAATGGGAAATGGAAGAAGAGATCACCAAAGGATCTGTGATCACCCATAAAGGCGGGCTTCTTAATGAACTTACAAAAAAGGTTCTTGGTAAATAAATATCAGAAATAACTAACTACAATACACATGGAAATTAGCGGATTAATAATACTCTTATATGTGCTGGTGCTGGCAACTTTTGTGGGCTTCGAGCTGATCGCCAAAGTGCCTCCAACCCTGCATACACCTCTGATGTCGGGTTCGAATGCGGTATCCGGCATCACCATCGTCGGTGCTATTCTGTGCACCGGTACGGCTGCTGATACATTTTCAGTAAGCAAGGTTATCGGTTTTCTTGCCATTGTCCTGGCAACAATTAACGTAGTGGGCGGATATGTGGTGACCGACAGAATGTTGAAAATGTTTAAAAAGAAAAAGTAATGGCCAGAGGAATTATCATCGAGTTTTCATACCTCATCGCGTCGGTCCTGTTCATCATCGGTATTAAGATGATGGGAAAGACAGCCTCCGCAAGACAGGGAAATTTTTATTCGGCCTTAGCGATGTTGATAGCGATTGTTGCCACCCTGATCAATCAGAATGTAGTGAGCTATGCAGAAATACTGGTCGCTTTTATTATCGGTTCTGCGATCGGAACTTATACAGCCCAAAAAGTCCCTATGACTTCCATGCCGGAAATGGTGGCATTGTTCAATGGTTTTGGCGGACTTGCCTCGGTATTCGTAGGTATTTCAGAATACTGGAGAGTAGTACAGGAAAATCATAGTGACGACGGAATGGTTTGGATCGTCGCTACAATTGCCAGTGTAATTATAGGCGGAATAACATTTACTGGTTCTTACATCGCCTACGCCAAACTTAAAGGCATTGTCAAGGGCGGCGCTGTTACTTTCTCTGGCCAGCATACGGTCAATCTGGTGCTTTTTGTCGTAATCATTGTGGCCAGCGTCATGTCGGTCTTTGATCTGAGTAGCCCTTATCTGATCCTGGCCGTTGCCCTCATGTCACTGGTACTTGGTGTATTGGTTGTAATTCCGATTGGCGGTGCCGATATGCCTGTAGTAGTTTCTCTGTTAAATTCTTATTCAGGTATTGCCGGCTGTGCAACAGGATTTATCCTGAACAACAATGTACTGATCATTTCAGGGGCACTGGTTGGTGCTTCCGGAATTATACTCACGCAGATCATGTGCAAGGCCATGAACCGGTCTCTGGTAAGCGTACTGTTGGGTGGCTTCGGACAAACTTCGTCATCGACAGCTGCGGATGCATCAGGATCCAATATAGTTGTCAAGGAAGTTGGCGTTGAGGAATCCGCAATGATC
>JBJMLY010000482.1:0-2011 GCA_045805025.1 Cytophagaceae bacterium
AGTGATAATTCCATCGGCCAGCAGCGCGCTTCCACCTATAATCGCAGGCCATAAAAGATACGGGCTTCGTCTTCTTACCAGAGCGTATAGGGAGAATATGCCTCCCTCACCTTTGTTATCCGCCTGTAGGGTGAGCATTACATATTTGATGGTGGTCTGCAGAGTAAGAGTCCAGAACACACATGACAATCCTCCGAGCACCAGTTCACGATTGATAGGATCATCTCCTACGATTGCCTTCATCACATAGAGCGGCGAAGTTCCTATATCTCCATAAATTATTCCCAGCGTAATAATTAAGCCTGCTGCGCTGACTTTATTAATGGTCTGCTGGTGATCGCCTTCTAACTTCATGATGAAAATTTTGTCATGGGAATTTACTAACAAGTTTATTCAGGAACAAAAATAACTGTGATTCGTGTGGTTTAGAGATAAAGAGATGTTTGTAAGTAGGTTTCTGATATAGAAACGAACTACATAATTTTGGGGATCCCCGCGCATGCGAGAATCTCCAGATGGTTGGCCGTACTTGAATAATGGACTAAAGCTTCAGAATACCTATTGCCCATGACCCCGAGTATGCCGCTTTAAGAATCTTAAGTAAACTATTCCACCATTTCCTTCAGTCTTTGCGCATCCATAGCGGCATAGCCCTTTTCGTCGTTGTCGAAATAACAGTAAATATTATTGGCTTTCTTTTTCCATCTGGAAAAATCATCGGCCCAGCCTTGCAGGATCTTCTCTTTGTACTGGCCCTGGTATGCCTTGCCAGGCCCATGCAAACGGATATAAATAAAATCAGCCGTAACTTCTTTAGGCGTTTGCACGGCGTTTAATTCGTACATGCAAAACGCTGCGTTGTAATTGGAAAGTAATTCGTAGACCTTGTCATCAAACCAGGTGTTGTTTCTGAATTCAAATGTATATTCATAACCCTTGGGCAGTCCCTGAAGGAATTCTTCAAGCCTTTCCAGGTTAAGCTTCCAGCTGGGAGGAAGCTGGAATAAAATGGGCCCGAGTTTTTCTTTGAGCCCTTCTGCCTGTTCTATGAAATTCCCGAACAACTCTTTTCCGTCTTTGAGCTTTTTATTATGAGTAATGTAACGGCTCGCTTTTACGGCGAAGAAAAAATCTTTCGGTGTTGCTTTCCTCCAGTTTTCAAAAGTCTGTCTGGGCGGCAGCCTGTAAAAGGAATTGTTGATCTCCACGGTATCAAAATATTTGTCGTAGAAATCCAGAAATTCAGATGCCTTCATTTCCTTTGGATAGAAGGGGCCCAGCCAGTGCTTATAGTGCCAGCCTGAACAGCCGATATGAATTTTGTTCTTCCTCTTCATATCTGCATAACAACCGGGGGCTCGAAAAGGTTAATTCAGGCTGATAGGAACTTCAGATTGAGCGGATCTTGTTTTAACAGGTGACTTAAAGAAGTGTACAGTTCAGGCAAGGCTTCTTTAAATTCCTGAGGCTGCTCAAAAAACTGTTCTACACATACGGCAAAGAATTCTTCCCGGTTAATGGCTGCGTATTTGCGGATAAATGATTTTTCTCCTACGCGTATCCGGTTAAACTCCGACGTGCTTTTTTTATAAAAATCGGTAAGATCGTCGTGATCGATGAAAGCAAACTCTTCCTGGGAGGTGGCATCTTCCAGCTTCAGCGCATGAGCCATTTCATGAAGTCCGAGATTAAAGCCGTCGTTGGGGATTTTATATCCTTTCAGAAAATGTTCCCACGATAGCACAATAATACCGTTGGCATTGACTTCTCCTCTATGGTTCTTTTTGGTATAGCGGGAGTAGTATTGCGAAGGATAAAGTATGATCTGCGGAAAATTGGAAAGCTTCAGAGGCTTATAGCCGAATGTGATCTGCACGGCACAGGCACCGATCAGGGTTTTCATCTCGTCCGTTACCTCTGGCATTTTACGTCCGATAAATTCTTTGTCCATCAGAAAGTATTTCAATCTTCTTTCAAACTCGCTTTTCTGATCTGTATTGAGGTTGTTGTA
>JBJMLY010000483.1:0-3646 GCA_045805025.1 Cytophagaceae bacterium
GTATTGGAAGATATCAGCCGGGAAACCAGGCTTCATGTGGATTTTGGCGGAGGTCTGCAGTCGGACGAAGATCTTGATATTGCCTTTGCTTCAGGCGCTAAACAAATTACCGGCGGAAGCATTGCAGTAAACAATCCTGATCTTTTTAAAACCTGGATCAATAAGTACGGGAAAGAAAGCATCATCCTGGGAGCGGATTGTAAGGATGGAATGATCGCCGTAAGCGGCTGGCAGGAGCTGACGAAGATTTCAGTTTTTAAGCTGATCGAAGACTACAAGGTGCTGGGTATAAAATATGTGATCTGTACAGATGTGTCGAAAGACGGATTGCTGGCCGGTCCTTCCTTTCAGCTTTATAAGGAGATCCGTAATAAGTTTCCGCACATCAAGCTGATCGCCAGCGGTGGCGTCACGACGCTGGACGACCTTTTGAAACTCCAGGAAATCGGTGTCTTCGGGGCGATTATCGGCAAAGCCTATTATGAAGGAAAGATTAAATTGAGTGACCTGAAACGATTTTTAGTGTAAACTGCTTAGTCATCGGATGACTTTAGTAAAACAAAATGTTAACCAAAAGAATAATTCCCTGCCTCGATGTGAAAGACGGAAAAACCGTCAAAGGGGTGAACTTTGAAAACCTGAGAGATGCCGGAGATCCGGTAGAGCTGGGAAGATTGTATGCGGAGCAGGGAGCCGATGAACTCGTATTTCTTGATATTTCCGCAACATTAGAAAAAAGAAAAACGCTTACCGAACTGGTGGCGCAAGTGGCCAGAGAGATTAACATCCCTTTTACGGTGGGCGGTGGTATTTCAACGATTGAGGATGTTTCAGCCTTGCTGAATGCCGGTGCCGATAAAGTTTCGATCAACTCCTCAGCCGTAAAGGACCCGGACCTGGTAAACAGGCTGGCACTTGAGTTCGGCAGTCAGTGTATTGTGGTGGCTATCGATACCAGGATGCATGACGGCGAGCCCCGCGTGCATACGCACGGAGGGAAAAAGCCTACGGATATCAATACCTATTCATGGGCTAAAGAAGTAGAGGACCGGGGAGCGGGCGAGATCCTGCTGACTTCCATGGATCATGACGGAACGAAATCCGGTTTTGCCAATGAGATTACTTCCCGGATTTCAAAGATCGCTTCCATTCCGGTCATTGCTTCGGGTGGAGCAGGTACGATGGAACACTTCGCAGAAGCATTCACCAGCGGCAAAGCAGACGCGGCCCTGGCAGCAAGCATCTTTCACTTTCGCGAAATCGGAATACAAGAGCTTAAAAAATTTTTAAAGAATAAAGGAATAGACATTCGAATTTAAATGTGTTAAAGTGCGAAATGTTTAGTTATTAAAGTAAACTGAACACAAAGCACAAAGCACAAAGCACTAAACATGAAACCAGACTTCAGCAAAGACAACGGCCTGATCCCTGCCATTATCCAGGATTACAGCACCAGCAAAGTGCTCATGCTCGGATTTATGGATCAGGAAGCTTTTGAAAAAACGCAGAAAGAAAAGAAGGTAACCTTTTACAGCCGTTCCAAAAAGAGACTGTGGACGAAAGGGGAAACTTCGGGCAATTTTTTGCAGGTCAAAGAAATCCTTCTGGATTGTGATAACGATACCCTGCTGATCAAAGCAAAGCCCGATGGCCCTACTTGTCATACCGGCGCCGATACCTGCTGGAAAGAAGAGAACAGTGGCAAAGCTGTTTTTCTTGAACATCTGAAAAAAGTGATTAAGGACCGGAAACAAAATCCTTCCGATAAATCGTACACGACTTCACTTTTTAACAAAGGAATCAATAAAATCGCTCAGAAGGTGGGTGAAGAAGCGGTAGAACTGGTGATTGAAGCCAAGGATAACAACAAAGAACTTTTCAAAGGCGAAGCCGCCGATCTTATCTTTCACTTTTTAGTCTTGCTGGAAGAAAAGCAGATAGATCTGGACGAGATTATTGCTGTGCTGGAAGAAAGGCATAAGTAATGTTGAATGTTTTAGTATTCTATGAAACTATTTTTTTCCTTCATTTTCGTATTCTTCTTTTCTTCCCTGTCTGCTCAAGATTCTGCCAGAGTACAAAAGAGAAATATTATAAAGCCTCATCTATTGACTCCCGTATGGAATGCGCTGTTTTATCAGGCTGCCTGCTTTGATCTGGAATTTGAAAGAGAACTGAATCAAAGAAATTCATTTTCGCCGGGTCTCATCTATTACCAGGATAGAAAGACGACAGGGATTTTTATTAATATTGACTATCGTCATTATCTGAAAAACAAAAAAGATAAGGCACTCAGAGGATTTTATTACGGAGGGCAGGTGTTCTACAGGAATCACCAGCATGACTACCGTGATTTTCTGAATTGCAGAAACTATATTGGATTAACCGGCTTATTCGGATATCAGACCTTTATCAAAGACCGGATTTCCCTGGATTGGGGGCTGGGAGCAGGAGCAGGTTTTAAAGTTTACGACAATTATAAAGGACCTTATAACGCATATTCATTTTTTCGTCCTGAGTATCGTCTGTACTTCAGCATCGGCTATTCTTTCTTTTCCCGTTAATTGATTTCCTGTTTGTAGAGGTGGCTCTTGGTCATTGTTTCTACGGCTCCGATCCGGAGCACTTTCCAGAGGAAATAAAGAAAGCTGTCGTCTTTCGCTACTGCAGTCTGAATATTGACTTTCTCAGGGTCTCGTCCATGCTTATTAGGATTATCATTCTTGATGGCAAAATTCGCAAACCAGGATTTTTTGATGTCTTGCTTATTATGTTCAATGACTTTTATATTCAGATCGTGGTAAATAAATTCCAGATTACCATCGGCATTGCCGCCTGATACGTTCACATCGAAATTACTAGGCTCAATCTGTCCGCGTTCCACTTTTAATCCGGCCATAATCATAAAATCATTGAACAGGGAACCATCCATTTTCCCTATACTGCCGTAATAATGACAATCAAATTTTTTAGAGAGCAAGGGAATGATCAGTGTAAAATCGACCAGGCCCTGACCCATAATCAGGGTGGTTCCCTTTATTACGGCCGGGCTCGCCCGGTTTCGGTCATTGGTGAAATTTTTCAGCTCCACGTTTGAGCGGGTAAAACTGAGAACCGCTTGCTTCAGTCCTGGCTCCTGATCGGCATAAACAACATTGGCATTGATCAGACGCACCGAGCTGACATCAATATCAAAATGGATCTTGCTCATCAGATCCTGAGGCATCATATGTTTGTCATGGTATGTGCCCGGCTTGGCCGCATCCAGAAATATTTTCAGGTCCATGTTATAGATATCGAGACGATCCATTACTACTTTCTGGTTCTGTACAAGAGCGGGGAAACTTATACCGGTACCATGTACTTTTTTCAGATGATTAATGAAATAAAATTTCTGCTTAGGCCCGTGCGAATGCATCTGGGTCATCATCATATTCTCCAGTAGCATTTCATTCGTATGGCTGGAAAGCATAGCCCTTCCGGCTTTCAGATTGAAGTTCAGCCCCCCTGCATTCAGTTCATAATTGCGGAGATGTACACGTACATTCTCACCTTTGTGATTTTTATCTTCTGCGAAATGGGCGCCCTGATTAATCCTGATGAACTCTATCTCGATATCTTCGGCACTTTGCGTAATGTGGCCGGA
>JBJMLY010000484.1:0-3116 GCA_045805025.1 Cytophagaceae bacterium
CTGCGAGTAAAATTCCTCCGAAAAATTTCAAGTGGCCCAGCAAACCCCAATATCGTCTCGAAGACTGCTTCCCGGCCGAACATATTATTCAATACACAGAAATGAGTCTGAAGAATCTGGGACTTGAAACCATTGACCTGATGCAATTCCATGTATGGGAAGATGCCTGGGCAAACGATGACCGCTGGAAAGAAGCTGTGACGAAGCTTAAAAAGGATGGTAAAATTCAGGCCATGGGCATCAGCGTAAACAGATGGGAGCCGGAAAATTGTCTTAAAACTTTTGAAACCGGTCTGATCGATGCCGTTCAGGTGATCTATAACATATTTGACCAGGCACCGGAAGATAAGTTATTCCCTATAGTAGAAAAACTGAATATCGCCGTCATCGCCCGGGTACCTTTTGATGAAGGGACTTTAACCGGAAAGCTGACGAAGGACACTCAATTCCCGAAAGACGACTGGAGAAGTTCTTATTTTGTTCCTGAAAATTTAATTTCAAGCGTTGAACATGCCGACCGCTTGAAACCGCTGGTACCAAAGGATATGGATATGCCTGAAATGGCGCTGCGCTTCATATTGAGCCATAAAAATGTATCTACGACAATTCCAGGTATGAGAAAGGTGTCTCATGCGGCTGCCAATTTAAAGGCGGGGGATGGCAAAGGTCTTTCAAAAGAACTGCTTCTGGAACTGAAAAAGCATCGCTGGGACAGGTTACCTACCAGCTGGTCACAATAATAAATAGTAAAAAGGCCGCCTGACTACTCGCAGGCGGTCTTTTTATTTCCTGGCAGTGACGGCATGAGTAACTTCTCCTGCTTTACTACCGCTCAGATAAATTTTTCGTCCGTCGTGTATCTGAAATCTACGCCCATCTGCCAGATAGATCTTGCCGCTGGGGGTGACAATAACTCCATCATCCATGATCACTGTTTTATCTTTCACAGGAATGATTTTATCATATTGCCGTATATATAACTCCCCATTAGGCTTTCTGACTAAGTAATATTGCATTTCCAGCGACTCTGCCGTCGCCCGGTTCTGATTATTCGTCTTCGGCTCGTTGGCCACGGGAGAATCCTGTACCGAGGTACAGGACATGGCAAAGAGCACAATAAAGGTGCTTACAAGTTTTTTCATAAAGCTGATCGTCTTATACAGAATTAACATGCACCGGAAATCATTTGTTTTACCGGATTCGCCTATATTGCCGGGAATGAGTCAAAAGAAAACAGATTCTTTATAAAATATAAAATTACCTCATACGTCTACCATGATGTATGAAGGATACAATCGCATTAGAAATAGCAATGAACGCTGAGAAAGATCAGGCTATAAAAAATACCTTCCAGAAGGACCGAAAGAGATTATTCGACTTCATCCGCAGGCGCGTGCCTTCAAGAGAAGAAGCAGAAGATATTCTTCAGGAAGTGTTCTTTCAGTTTACCAGAAATGTTTATCAGCTTGCACCGATTGAGCAAGTAAGTTCATGGCTTTTCAGAGTTGCCCGAAATAAGATAACCGACAGCTACCGGAAGCAGAAAACAGAATCGCTGGAAAAAAGAAGCGAAGGTAATGATGAAGAGAACGGATTAAACCTTCTCAGCCATTTATACGATGCCAATGATGACCCGGAAAAGGAGATGGCCAGAAACCTGATCTGGGATGAACTCTATGAAGCCTTGGATGCCCTTCCGGCAGCGCAAAGAGAGGTATTTATCCTCCACGAAATAGAGGGGAAGGATTTCAAGGAAATAGCGGCCCAGACGGGCGAAACTGTCAATACCCTGCTTTCAAGAAAGCGCTATGCGGTATTGTACCTTAGAAAAAGACTCGAGTATTTATATAAAGAAATGTTCAACTCTTAAAAATTTCAAGTATGAGAAAGTATTGGTTTTTAGTCGGGATAAAGTGTACGTTATTCTTTATTGCAGCGGGAACTGCGCTGACATATGCAGTAATGATGCTCTGGAACTGGTTGATCCCGGCTATTTTCGGGCTCGCCCAGATATCATTCCTGCAGGCCTTGGGTCTGCTGATCCTTTCAAAAATTCTGTTCACAGGTTTCAGAAGGCATGGCTGCGGAAGCAGTTGTCATAAAGGGGGAGAGTGGAGAAAAACATACTGGAAAGACCGGTTTAAAGAAAAAATCTCGACCATGAGCCCGGAAGAGCAGGAAAAGTTTAAAGAAAGCTTCAAGAAATGCTGTGGCTGGGAATCAGAAAAAAAAGAAAATCAGTAAAAATACGGGGAATTAAAAGTCAAAAGTAAGAATTCGACGGATATAAGCATATTTCACGGTATTTTAAGGGTATTATGTCTATAAAAACCATCGACAAAGACTCTGAATAGTTAGATAATTATGGCAAAGAGGGCAGATATCGGTTTCAAAAGCTAAAAAATAAATGTTATTTAAAGAAACATGCAAAGCGCTCAATTGAAGTAAGTTATTTTAATTTGTGGAGTAGATAATGCTTGAGGTTTCCTCTAATTTTGTATCGATAACTTATAACTAGTAGAAGATATGACCAAAGCAGATGTAATTTCAGAAATAGCAGAAAAAACCGGAGTGGATAAAGCAGATGTTACAGCCACAGTGGAGAGTTTTTTTGTAGTGGTTAAAAATTCAATGGCCGAAGGAAACGATATTTTTATCCGTGGCTTTGGAAGTTTTATCAATAAAAAGAAAGCCCGCAAAATCGGCAGAAATATTTCAAAAAACACAACCGTAGTTATTCCTTCTCACTTTATACCTGCATTTAAGCCTGCAAAGACATTTTCCGACCGGGTTAAACGTAACGTTAAAACTGCGGAACCGGAACCAAAAAACAATGATTAATGCATGAAGCGAAGCAATTTCATTTCATGATATAAAAATATAATGAGCGCTAAAAAAACACAGGTACTTTTAATTAGCGGCGCTTTAATTTTATTCGTTCTTTTATTTATTGCACCAAAAACAGAGCCAAAAGCTAATGAAGAAGCTAGCCACAGCCACTCTGAGCAAGCTATAAAAGCTGATAATAATGCCAGCATTAGCGTTTACTTAAATACGGCTATAAAAAATCTTGAGCCGTCGCAAAAAACTGCGATTGAAAAGCTTATGGCGGGAAA
>JBJMLY010000485.1:0-5032 GCA_045805025.1 Cytophagaceae bacterium
CGTAGCGCCGCTGTTTTATACAGAGAACAGATCAAGGCTGAAGGAACAGGTGGCTGCTATGACTGCTATTGCTGCATCATCCTCTACTGAGGGTGTCATTGAAGCAACCAAGGCCATGCGTGACCGACAGGACAGAACACATGTATTGAGAAATACGGCGCTGCCGGTCTTATTTATTATCGGGAAACAAGATACAGCAGTGCTGCTGGAAAAAAGTTTAGAGCAATGCCACCTTCCAGCTCATAGCACGGCCTGCTTTCTCGACCATAACGGACATATGGGCATGTTTGAAAACCCGGAAGAGTCTGTACGCATTATTGAACGGTTTCTGAGCTGAAGAAGAATAGAAAATTTTCTTTTGATAGCCTGCCACTTAAGGCAGGCTGGTAAAAGAAAGAAACAATGTCAGATTTTTTTGTCTGCTTAACTTATGACACTTTAGAAAAATTTTTAACGCATGAAAATCAAAACCTTCTTCATTCTTTTTCTTTTAGCTGCAACTCTCTGCTTGCCGCAGGCAAAAGGCCAGGGTAAAAAAGATATTACCCTGGAAGATATCTGGCAAAAAGGAGTATTCAGTCCCGAATACTTCGAAGGGTTTAACTGGATGAATGACGACCATTATTTCACCCGGCTGGAATATGGAAACAATGAATTTCCCGACCTTATAAAATTTGATGTGCTCCATGCAGAACCTGTCGGGACTTTAGTAAAAAGCACAGAGCTTACTTATAACGGCAAACCCATTTCCATCGAAGAGTATGAATTCAGTCCGGATGAGAAAAAAATTCTGATCTCGGAAGATGTGCAGCATATTTACAGACGCTCGTCCAAAGCCACCTACTATGTCTATGACCTGACCACCAAAAAGATTACAAAGCTTTCTGAAAGACCTATATCGAATGTCAGCTTTTCCCCTGACAGCCGCATGGCAGCCTATACCCGCGATAACAATCTTTTCTGTGTGGATCTGTCGAGCATGAAAGAAACGACCATTACCAGCGACGGCGCTGTCAATAAAATCATTAATGGGAGCACCGACTGGGTTTATGAAGAGGAGTTTGAATTTACCAGAGCATATTTCTGGTCGCCCGATAATAAAAAAATCGCTTATTACCGTTTTGACGAAAGCGAAGTAAAGGAATATAATATGCAACTCTGGACCGGGCTTTATCCGCAAGACTACCGGTTTAAATATCCGAAGGCCGGAGAGAAGAATTCTGTCATCGGCATACAGATTTATGACCTTGCCTCTTCTGCTTCAAAGCGTGTCGACCTGGGAAAAGAAACCGATATATATGTTCCCCGCATCAAATGGAGCGAAGACAACCGGCTGGCGGTTTTTAAGATGAACCGCCATCAGAATGAGCTGGATATTCTGCTTGTTTCGGGCACTGCGAGCGATGTTCAGACTATCTATTCTGAAAAAAATAAAACCTACATAGAGATCAACGACGATCTTTTTTTTCTGAAGGATAAAAAACACTTTCTCATCACCAGCGAGCGTGACGGGTTCAGGCACCTGTACAAATATGATCTGACAGGCAAACCGGTGGCTCAGCTCACTCAGGGAAACTGGGAGCTGAGCAAATTTCTGGGAGCCGACGAAAGTACAGGCCTTGCTTATTTTACATCTGCCGAAGTTTCCCCTCTGGAGCGCTATTTATACAGCGTACAGCTGGACGGAAAAAATAAAAGAAAGCTAAGTGATGGCAAAGGAACCCATGAAATTGAGATGAGCCCGGCATTTCACTATTACCTGGATAATTTCTCCGATGCAAACACGCCTACCGTTACATCGCTGAGAAAGAATTCCGGTAAGCTCGTGAAAGAGCTGATCAATAATTCAGCGCTTCAATCCAGAATTGATCTGTACAGAACCGGTAAAGTAGAATTCTTTGAATTCAAGACTCCCGATAACGTTTCTTTGAACGGATGGATGATCAAGCCGGCAGGTTTTGATGCCTCCAAAAAATATCCGGTCATGCTTACCGTCTACGGTGGACCCGGCTCACAGAGCGTGACCAACGAGTGGGAAGGAATGAACTATTTCTGGTATCAGATGCTGGCACAGAAAGGATATGTGATCGTATCAGTCGACAACAGAGGTACCGGCGGGCGGGGAGCTGATTTTAAAAAGATGACCCAGAACCAGCTGGGGAAAATCGAAACGCAGGATATGATCAATGCAGCTTCCTATCTCGGAAGCCTTCCTTACATCGACAAATCGAGGATCGGCATTTTCGGATGGAGCTTCGGAGGTTATATGTCATCCCTGGCCCTGACTGTGGGCGCCGATTACTTTAAAACAGCCATTGCTGTAGCGCCGGTAATCAGCTGGAGATTTTATGACACAATTTATACCG
The DNA here is from genome assembly GCA_045805025.1 of Cytophagaceae bacterium. GTDB lineage: Bacteria > Bacteroidota > Bacteroidia > Cytophagales > Cytophagaceae > DATMOV01. The sequence continues at coordinate 2,367 of JBJMLY010000485.1, forward strand.
AACGATTTCTCGGACTGCCTTCTGAGAACGCGGCAGGCTATGATGAGAATTCTCCTATCTCCCATGCTTCAAAACTGAAAGGAAACTACCTGCTGATCCATGGAAGCGCCGACGACAATGTGCATATCCAGAATTCAATGGCCATGCAGGACGCCCTGGTCAAGGCCAATAAACAGTTCGATCTGTTTTATTATGCCAATAAGAACCATGGCATTTACGGAGGAATTACGCGGTATCATCTCTACAAAAAGATGACCGATTTCATTTACGGGAAACTGTAGATCAGATGCTTTGCCGGATTTTTTTTCTCAGGTATTCATCTGCACGGCGGGTAATATCTTTATCACAGCTTTCTCTGAAAACAGGAATCAGACGGTTTACTTTCAGATAAGGAAGGTATTTGGGAGGAAGGTATTCCTGGTATTCGTGATAAAGAAAATCGAATATCTTCAGTTCCTCAGGAGAATCGAGGTCCTTATACAGCTTGGAAAGGATATATACGCCATCCAAAGGGTTAATTTCTTTATCTACAATCCCTTTAGCCACTACTTCCGGCATTTCATCATCGTCCATAAAATTCTTTCTTATTTCAAGTATGGCTCTTTCGAAAAGGTCTCCTATGGCATGATCATCGGGGGCCACCATGGCTGCTATTTCAGCTGTTACAGGACCATAAAAACCATTATCCAGCACCTCTTTAGCAATCACGGGAAGCTTTGCAGCCGGAAATACTCCGTATTTCCATAAAACCTCAACGAGCTGAATATTCATAGAGTTTGAGAATCAGATCCTTAAAAATAAGAATAATTTGCCATTCGCCTCTTAACTATTCATGGTTTTTTGGGTTAAATCCATATACCCGAGGTATATTTTTTTACTTATGATTAGATATGATCTATGTGTGATTGGAGGAGGGCCTGCAGGTTATGCTGCAGCCATGAGAGCACTGGATTATCACAAAAAAGTTCTTCTGATCGAAAAAGCGAACATCGGTGGAGCGGGTTTATACAACGGAGCTTTATCATCCAAAACATTCTGGGAGCTTTCAAGGGGTGTGCATTCCACCAAAAGACGGCTGATGAAATACATGCATGCCGATTTCAAAATGGAATTTAAAGATGTGCTGACGGATGTTCGTGATGCTATATTTTTAAGAAAGATCCAGCTGGAAACTCATCTGCTCCTGCTGCAAAGAAAAAGGAAAGATCTGTTTGAATACGTGAAGGGAGAAGCAAAACTGCTAAGTAAAAATGAAGTGCAGATAAAAAAGGAATCAGGTCTTCAGACCATATTTGCCGAAAATATCATCATTGCCACAGGTTCCAGACCAAGAAAACTATCAAATGTGCCTATTGATGAAAAGATCATCGTAACCAGCGACGGGATAGAGTCTTTCACCGAATTTCCGGAAAGTATGGTAATTCTGGGAGCAGGAGTCATTGGCTGCGAATGGGCGACGATCTTTTCAAACTTCGGAGAAACCAAGGTAAATATCATCGATAAAACTGAACGTATTCTTGCTTTCGAAGACGAAGATATTTCTCTGACCATTGAAGCCAATCTGGAAGATAACGGGGTGACCATTCACCGCAACTCGCAGCTGGTTAAAATTGAAGTGGTGAACGGAAAGGTAGAATACGAGCTCTCCTACAAAGACGGCAGCCGCCGGATCTTTAAAGTCGATAAAGCCCTGGTCTCTGTAGGACGTATCCCCAACACGGAAAATCTGGGACTTGAAGAAGTAGGAATTGCGCTCAACACCAATGGTACCATTGCCGACACAGACACCAGGACCAATATTCCCAATATATATGCCGTGGGGGACGTAAGCGCCGATATTGCACTGGTCAACACGGCTGAACTGGAGGCCAGACATGCCGTGGAAAAAATGTTCGGGAACAAACCGAAGCCCTTAACCTACAATAATATTTCTACGATCATGTTCCTCAGTCCGGAGACTGCAGGCGTAGGAATGAACGAACAACAGGCCCGCAAAAAAGGACTGAGCTATAAAGTGGTGAGCCTTGACTATAGTTTAATCCCGCGTGCCATTGCCATGCGTAGCACACAGGGCTTCTTTAAAATTCTTGTTACCAACGACGAACAGATGAAAGTGCTTGGCATGAGGGCGATCGGAGAGCATGCCTCCAGCGCAATTCAGGCAGTAGCCCTGCTTATATCGATGGATAAAGGAATTGAAGAACTTTCCGAATTGATCCATCCCCATCCTTCGATCATTGAAGGTATTCAGGAATGTGTGCGGATGCTCAAAGGCAAATCCATTTTCAAGCCGGAGATTTTTAAAGATACGCTCAAATGCAGAGTCTGCAATGAAAAGGGTGAGTACAGCGAACTGGTCGTGGACGGACAGTAACTTTAATCCAAAATTTTCCTGCAACATTCAATTATAGCCGACGACTTAGGTCGCCGGCTATAAAAGATTATTTCTTAAGACTTGCCTTCAGAATAAATTCTATGCCCGTAAGAGCTTTAGAAACCGGGCAACCCTTCTTGGTGTTTTCGGCAAATTCCTGGAATTTCTTTTCGTCTATCCCTTCCACTTCAGCCTGGCAGCTCACTTCAATTTTTGTGATAGAAAATCCGTCTCCCACTTTTTCTATATGAACCTTATCGGTGGTGCTGACGCTTTTCACTTTAAAGCCTGC
>JBJMLY010000486.1:0-12293 GCA_045805025.1 Cytophagaceae bacterium
TAAAGATTTAATTTTTTGTATCAATCAATGCTTTCAGAAGTTTTTCCAGCCGGTCCTTTTCCGGAGACTTATCAATAATGATTTCGAGGTCTTTTTTCTGGTCCTCCATAATGGTTATAGCACCTGAGGATTTGCTCCTGTCACTGTTCTGACCCGAGATAGCAAGAACGATGTTAATGATTTCTGATTGTACTTTATTGTAGTCGGATTTGCTGATCGGTTTAATTACAGGCTCACCTCCGCTATAGGTCCCCGAAGAACTCAATTCAGGAGCCATGGGAATGTATTCGATTCTGCCTGAAGAAATCTTATACGTGTTGCCGCTGCTGTCGGAATATTGGTAGCGCTTTAAATTCATGCCCGGCGATAATTAATTCAAACGTTTGGGCGCCATTGCCACAAAGAAAATCAGAAGTATAATGGATGGCACGATGAATAGAGCGCCGACAAAGAAACCTAAGATGCCGACAAAAACTCCCAGATCGGAATCTCCGGTGGGCTTATAAATATAAGTAGTGAGGATGACCAGGAGGATATAGGAAATCTGAAAAATCAGGTATATCCTGAATCCAGTAATTTTTCCTGCCATCATGAAGATTGCTCCGGCAATCGTACCGATATTGACGATAGCAAAAGCATAGCCACGCCAATAATCCGGATTATCGGCCAGTCCGGCAACGGATTGATAAAGCAAACCTCTGACCAGACCGAGGCCGGAACCAAGAATTGTTAGAATACAAATGGTAAGTATAACGCCTGATCTCCTCCCGGAACTGTTTTTGTATTGTGCCGCACCGCACGCTACACAGAAACGATCATCTTCGTTGAGTTCAGAGCCGCATTTGACACAGTATTTCATTCGGGGGTTTTTTACAGATACAGGTAATATAGTGATAAAGTGTAAAAGATATCATGCGAAAGAGAAGATGCACTTATTTTTTCTTTTTGAAATTTTTCTCATAGAGCTCAATCCATTCTTTAGCCGAAACCTTCTTGATCAGATCAGCTATTAATTTGTAGGGTATATGTTCCGGTTTTTTGAAACGCACGCAGCCTTTACCCATGTCCAGCTTAAATTCACATTTCGCGGCATACTCTTTCACAAACCAGTCCAGCAGCTTCGGACTTCCATAAAGACCCAGATGGTGCAAGGCGATAAAATTTTTCTGGGATGCTATGCTGATAAAAGGCAGAGGAATTTTAGGGTTGCAATGATAGCCGTCCGGATAAAGGCTGTGTGGTATCACATAGGAGATCATTCCATAGGCAATGCATTCCTCAAATCCTTTGGGGATATTTTTCAGAATAGTCACTCTGAGCTTTCCGAAAGATTCCAGTCGGTCTTTGGAAACCTGCTTAAGATAATCTTCGGGAGTTTTTACGATCGATGGCATAAGATGTGTTGAATAATTATATTAAAAATATTTGTTATATATTTTTCTGATTTCTTTCCATCCCTTTTCTGTATTCCAGTTCTTTTTGATTTGCTTCAGATTCATGATTTCCTGCATCATCCGGTCTTCGATCATGGCTTTCTTCAGAACTTCTGAATAGGGAATATCGCTGAATGTAACCATGGTATACAAAGGCAGGTATTCAGGAATTCTTTTATGAATTACATGCTCAATTTTTTTTCTCAACTGGAATTCAGGGTCCGCCACGAGATCTCGCATTTCAATAAAGTTGAGCAAAGCCAGCTCTGCAATGGCATCCGTATTTTCTTTTCTTCGCTTATGGTATTCCGGAAAGATCTTCTTCCAGTCTGCTTTGTGTTTTGCAATAATCTGATTCAGAATCCTGCAATCCTCAAAGCCGGCGTTCATGCCTTGTCCGTAAAATGGTACCACGGCATGTGCCGCATCGCCGATCAGCATGGTATTTTCAAGATACCAGGGCGAACACTTGACGGTGACAAGCGAAGAGGTGGGATTCGTAAAAAAATCCTTTTCAAGTCCGGGCATAATGGTCAGGACATCCGGAAAATATTTTTTAAAAAATTTATTCACGGAAGCCGGTTCTTTCAGTTTTGAAAATGAAACAGCACCCTCGCGCGGAAGAAAAAGAGTGCAGGTAAAACTTCCGTCCAGGTTGGGAAGTGCGATCAGCATGAATTTTTCCCGGGGCCAGATATGCAGTGCGTTTTTATCCAGCACATGTGTCCCCTCTTTGTCGGGTATATGAAGCTCTTTGTAAGCGTGTTCCAGGTATTCCTGCGAATAATTAAAATTTTCATGCTTCTGCATGGCCAGTCGCACAGCCGAAAAAGCCCCGTCAGCACCGGCGATCATGGAAGCAGGAATATTCTGTTTTTGACCTTTATGATCAATAAGGAGGGATGAGTTTTTAAAATCAATTTCCTGGCAGGCCGATTCAAACTGTATTTCAGCGCCTGCTTTTACCGCTTCGTCAATGAGCAGCAGGTTCAGATGGGATCTGGATACCGAATAGATCATCTGTCCCTGATCTCCGTATGGAATGAAGCTTAGTTTCCCTTTCACATCGTGGATCATCCGTCCTTTCATTGGGATGGCCTTCTCCAGGATCGATGCCTGAACTCCAGCTTCCTTCAGGGCTTTAATCCCCCTATGACTTAATGCCAGATTAATGGAACGTCCATGATCAATATTTCCTGTACGCGGATCCTTTCTGCGTTCAAAAATTTTCACGTCAAATCTCTGTTTTCGCAGATAGATTGCCAGCAATGACCCAACGAGGCCTGCACCTGCAATGGCGATTGGGGATTGGGGATTGGCGATTGGTGTCCCGTACATTTTTAAAGATACAATATATTATATTTTAACTCTGGTTAAGCTTCCGCAAATCACAATTCACCAATCATATTTGGTTTACTCATGGCAACAAGTTCTGGCCACCAGGCTTGAGAACTTATACACTTCTTCAAAAGTATTATAAAGCGGCGCCGGAGCTACGCGTATCACATTCGGCGAGCGCCAGTCTACCATAAATCCTTCCAGTTTCAGATTTTCAAAAAGCTCCTGACTGTTCTTTCTTACCAGAATGGAAAGCTGAGCTCCCCGCTGATCTGGTTCCTTCGGAGTAATGATCTTAATCTTATGTAATGGCGATGGACTCATTCTGCGTTCCTCAGCACTCAGCACCCTGCATTCAGTACTAATTAAATATTCCATGTATCCTGTCAGCCGCTGACTTTTATGAATGATATTCCGGATGCCTGCTTCCTCAAAAATATCAAGCGAGGCTTTGTGCGCCGCCATGGAAAGTACCGGGGCATTGCTTACCTGCCAGCCTTCGGCACTGGGTGTAGGTTTGAATCCCTTCTTCATTAGAAAGCGTTCTTTTTCCTGGTGGCCCCACCAGCCCGCAAACCTGGGGAGGTCTTTTCTTCGAAGATGTTTTTCGTGAATAAAGGCGCCACCCACGGCACCTGGTCCTGAATTTAAATATTTGTACGTGCACCAGACGGCAAAGTCGGCCTTCCAGTCGTGCAGGTCCAGGTAAATATTTCCCGCCGCATGGGCCAGGTCGAATCCTGCCAGGGCTCCTGCCTTATGTGCCGCCGAAACGATCCGCTTCATGTCGAATGCCTGTCCGGTATAATAGTTTACGCCCCCGATCAGGACGAGAGCAAGCTCTTTCTTGTTTTTGTCAATCGCCTCAAGAATATCTTCGTGTCTGATCGTAAATTCTTTGTCCCTGGGTTTCAGTTCCACGATGGCTGTGTCCGGGTCAAGCCCATGATATTTTACCTGCGATTCGACGGCGTACATATCCGAAGAAAAAGCTCCGGCTTCCATGATTATTTTATAGCGCTGCTTATCCGGACGATAAAACGAAACCATAAGCAGGTGCAGATTTACCGTGAGGCTATTCATGATAATCACTTCCTGAGGCAGGGCGCCGACAATTTTTGCCGCTGATTCGCTAAGGGTTTTGTGGTAGCTGATCCATGGATTCCGGGCATGTACATGTCCTTCCACAGCCATTTCCGCCCAATCTTTGAGTTCCTGTTCAATATAGGTATGCAGATTAGCCGGCTGTAAGCCAAGTGAATTTCCGCAGAAGTAAATCGACTTACGTCCCCCCGCTGCCGGGAAAAGAAACCGCTGCCGGAATTTTTTCAAAGGATCCTGCTCATCAAGGGAGCGTGCGAAGGGGAGGGAGTTCTGGAACATTATTGTGCTCAGTGCTTAGTGATCAGTGCCCTGGAGGGACTTCCGCATTTGTAATTAATATACCCCTGAAGGAGTTTTTTGACATTTGTTAAATTTTCAGAAAGCTCTTCTCGTTGTTTCTCTGAAATGTAATTTAGGTCTTGAGCTAAATATAGTTGAGTTTCTAATTCATACAAAGATCCTCTTGATACATAAAGGAATTGAATAGTATCGTTATTGTGATTTCTTCCGATTCCTTCAGCAATGTTTGATGGTACTGAAATGGCACATCTTCTCATTTGACTTGTAAGTCCATAAACTTCTTCTTTAGGAAAGCTTAAACTTAAGTGGTACACATTTTTAACAAGTTTTCGTGCCTCTTTCCACACATTTAATTGAACATAACTTTTATTTTCCATAGCTGTAATTATTTAATTATACAAGATTTAAAGCACAGTGCACTGAGCACAAGGCACTAATTACAATTTAGCCGGCGGCTCCATCACGGTGCCGCATTTTTTGCAGGTGCGGAGGTCTTTGCTGGTATAGAATTTTTCCATGACTATGGGCAGCTGTTTTACAATATCTGTCAGGGTGAAGAACTCTTCGTACAGCTTATTGCCGCAATGCTCGCAAAACCACATAAAGCCGTCCTTTTCCGAAGGGTCGCGGTATCTTTCCATGACGAGGCCGATCGTATTGGCCGGCCTTTGAGGCGAATGGGGCGTGTTGGGCGGGAGCAGGAAAATATCACCTTCGTTGATGGGCAAGTCCACGACCTTTCCGTCTTCCACAATTTTCAAGACGATATTCCCTTCCAGCTGGTAAAAGAATTCTTCTCCTCCATTATAATGAAAATCTTTGCGGGAGTTTGGTCCTCCGACCACCATCACAATAAAATCCTTGTTGCCTTTAAATACCTGCTGATTTCCCACAGGAGGCTTGAGCAGATGCCTGTTTTCGTCGATCCATTTTTTGAAGTTGAAAGGTCTTTGAGTAGCCATGATATCCGTATTTATGTTTATTCAGAATGTAAATGATCAAATGCTTTTATTTGTAAATTGTTAAGCGCTTACAGCCAATTTAATCATTTAAAATAAAAATATATGAATCTTGATCTGAAAGGTAAAAACGCTCTGGTATGCGGTGCAAGTCAGGGTATAGGAAGGGCCATTGCCGCAGAGCTGGCTCTGCTGGGCGCGAATGTTACCCTGCTGGCAAGGAATCAGGCCTCACTGGACGAGGTAAAGAAAGACCTCGCAAAATCCGATGCTCAGCAGCATGGTGTTCTGGTCGCTGATTTCAGCCATATTGGCGAGCTCGAGAAAAAGGTCACTGCCTATGTCAGAAGCAATCCTTCTATACATATACTGATTAATAATACAGGAGGTCCCAAGGGTGGACCCGTTGCGGACGCGAAGCCTGAAGAATTTGTGCAGGCGTTCAGCAATCACATACTGGGAAATCAGTTACTCGTGCAGGCATTTCTGCCCGGAATGAAAAGGGAAGCGTACGGGAGAATTATTAATATCACTTCCTTTTCAGTGAAAGAACCGATTGCCGGACTGGGAGTCTCCAACACCATTCGTGCGGCAGTGACAGCCTGGGCTAAAACCCTGGCCGCTGAAACAGGCAAGTATGGGATTACGGTGAACAATGTACTGCCCGGTTATACCCGCACGGGAAGGCTTGATAGTCTGATCGAAGGGAAAGTCAACGCTTCGGGAAAGAAGCAGGAGGAAATAGAGTCTGACATGACGAAGGGAATTCCTCTGGGAAGATTTGCTCTTCCTGAAGAAGTGGCGGCTGCCGCAGCGTTTCTGGCTACTCCTGCCGCTGCCTACATTACAGGCACGAGCATACTGGTGGATGGCGGATTGACCAAGGCCTTATAACCTTCTGCCTGAGTAAAGAGTTATTTATACGGATAATATCAGGAGTATATAATTTTCCACCATAATCTGCCTTATGAAAAAGAACCATTCCCAATCCAGACCTCCCATATTTGAAAGATTTGCTTCCAGCATGACCAGGTTTACCGGTAAGCCCGGAACATTTCTCTTTGCCTTGCTGATCATTATTATATGGGGTGTCAGCGGTCCCGTCTTTAAATTTTCAGACACCTGGCAGCTGGTCATTAATACTGGCACCACCATCATTACTTTCCTGATGGTGTTCATCATCCAGCAAAGCCAGAATAAAGATTCGCTCTCTATTCAACTAAAACTCAACGAAATTGTGGCAGCCATGGAAGGGGCGAGTAACAGGCTTATCAACGTGGAAGATCTTTCCGAACAAGATCTTATTATTCTGAGAGCCTATTACAGAAAGTTATCCGAAATGTCGCAGGCAGAGGAAAGCCTTAATAAATCGCATTCGGTAGAAGAGGCAGCTCTCAAGCATGAGATCAAGCATAAACTTAAAAAGGCGCCCCGTTTCGACCGCTATAAGCAATAGTGTTTCATTAATCCCAGCGGCTGTAAAGCACATTTTCCGTGTAAAGGCTGTCGGCCTCTTCGCAGAATTGCTGGAAATCTTTTTTCATCATCGGATTCGTAAGGGTAGAGTTTACATAGAGTCCTCTGAGACTTATCCGATAATCCTGCCTTGTTGGATTTCCTGCATACCCATGCAGGGTAAGCGCAGGATGCGTGATCATAAAATCAAGAAATTCACGCGGAGTCGGAGCTCCATGGTAAGACTTATCCGGATCAATAAATTTTCCTGCAATCAGCTCATCCAGCTTTTGTACGGTAAGGCTGTCAAAATTACGGCTGGTGTCCGTCGCAATGGCATCCCAGTCTGAGCTGATGCCAAGAATAGCGTCCCGCGTCTTGTATTCATGGTTGTATGCGCTGAGAGGTTTATTGGTAGTGAGAATTTTTTTGGTCTTGTCGCTGACTTTATATTCAGCCGGGCTTTCAATTCCTTCGGTGCTGCAGGAGTGTAGAACGAGGGATAGAATAAAAATGGAGGCAGGTAAAAGCAGAGTTTTCATAAAAGTGATAACCCACAGCGGGAAAATTTGTTTTAAGAGAGAGTGCAGGATTCAGATACTCAGACTTTTGATCCTTGAAAAGGAAATATCGAGATCTACTTCGTTTTGCCCAAAAATAGTCCGGTTCAGAACAAGGTCTTCCGGGCGAAGCTTCTGCACTCTTGCTTTTTCCTTTTCCAGTTTTTGTATGCCTTCTTTCAGATAGGAGATTTCAGCCGTCTTTTCTTTAGCGATGGCCTTGTTCAGGTAATAGCTGAAGGTGATCAGTCTGTTATCGATCCAGCCGATCCAGGTCCGGCGGTCGTCTTCACGGTGCTCCAGGTGAAGCGAATGTTCATTCCGGATGGCCGCTGTGAGCTCTGCGGAAAGTTTGCCCGGCTGAATAAAAGAAGACAGCTTTAACAATCCGTCACGGATAATGCAGAGTGAGTTTTCCTTGTTCTTTAGTTCCTGTTTGGTCTTATCGAGCAACACAGAGGCTTCCTGCACGTCACGATAGCTATACGGATCGTTCGGATCGCCGTAAACAGGGCCGGTTTTGACAGGAGGCTCATCGATAGCGGTATGGATCTCATCAAGAAGTTCTGAAAAGTCATGTCCGGAGGGGAGCAACGGTTTTATTTTCTCCAGCAGACTAAGAGAAATTTCTTTCTGGCTCGCAAGCTCTTTTAGCTTTATTTCGGCTTCGGACCTTTGCTCGTTGCTTCGCCAGATGCTTACATCGCCCGGATCAGGAGGACATCCCATAGTGAATCGATTAATTGCTGCCTGCCGCAGGTAGGCAAAAACTCAAAACTCAAAACTCAATTAGGCGTACATCACTTCCCGCTGCGACTTGATCTTGTCGTTCTGCAGGTACTCTTCATAAGTCATTTCCTTATCGATAATTCCGTTCGGCGTGATCTCCACAATTCTGTTGGCGATGGTTTGAATGAACTGATAATCGTGTGAAGTAAACAGTACCGTTCCATTGAAGTCTTTCAATCCATTGTTAAGGGCCGTGATCGATTCCAGGTCAAGGTGGTTGGTAGGTTCATCCAGCACTAGCACGTTGGCATTCACCAGCATCATGCGGGAAAACATGCAGCGCACTTTTTCACCTCCCGAAAGCACCGAACATTTTTTCAGGGATTCTTCTCCTGAGAAAAGCATCCGGCCCAGGAAACCGCGGATATAGCTTTCGTCTTTCTCGGCCGAATACTGACGCAGCCAGTCAACGAGGTTCAGATCCGAGCTGAAGTATTTAGCATTGTCTTTAGGAAAGAAAGCCTGGCTGGTGGTAACACCCCATTTGTAGCTGCCCTTATCCGCCTTTACTTCACCTGCCAGTATTTCAAAGAAGGTGGAAATGGCCATGGTATCTTTTCCAATGAAGGCTATTTTATCATTTTTCTTAACTGTAAGGTTGATGTCCTTGAATAACACGTTGCTATCGACGCTTTTTGAAAGATTTTCGACGGTGAGCAACTGATCGCCCGCTTCTCTGTCGGCTCTGAATATGATGCCCGGATATTTTCTGGAAGAAGGCTTGATGTCTTCCAGGGTAAGTTTTTCAAGAAGCTTAGCTCTGGAAGTTGCCTGTTTGGATTTGGAAGCATTGGCGCTGAAACGAGCGATAAAGTCCTGCAGCTCTTTTCTTTTATCTTCGGTCTTTTTATTCTGATCGGTTTTCTGCTTTAATGCCAGTTGGCTTGACTGATACCAGAAACTGTAATTACCGGAGTAAAGCTGGATCTTTCCGAAATCGATATCGGCCACATGAGTACATACCTCATCCAGAAAGTGACGGTCGTGAGAAACCACGATCACGGTATTTTTAAAGCTGGCCAGGAAGTTATTGAGCCAGAGCACAGACTCTACGTCAAGGTGGTTGGTAGGCTCATCGAGCAGCAGAATATCCGGGTTCCCAAACAGGGCCTGTGCCAGGAGCACCCGTACCTTATCTTTGCTTTCAATGTCTTTCATCAGCATGTAATGCATGCTTTCCTTTACTCCGAGTCCGCTAAGCAATTCAGCCGCCTCTGATTCCGCGTTCCATCCGTTCAGATCGGCAAATTCGCTCTCCAGCTGGGAGGCCCGGTTACCGTCAGCTTCAGAAAAATCAGGCTTGGCGTAGATTGCGTCTTTCTCCTGCATGATGGCATACAGTTTTTTATGGCCCATGATGACGGTCTGGAGGACAGGATATTCGTCAAATTCAAAATGATTCTGTTTCAATATAGCCAGTCTCTCGCCAGGCGTAATGTCGACGCGTCCTGTCGTTGGGTCTATTTCCCCCGAAAGAATTTTAAGAAAAGTTGATTTACCGGCTCCGTTCGCGCCGATCAGACCATAGCAGTTGCCTGGCGTAAATTTAATATTAACTTCCTCAAAGAGAGTTCTTTTACCGTATTTTAAGGTAATGTTGCTGGTACTTAACATGGCAATTCAGTGTATTTTAAGAATGCAAAGGTACAAACTTATTTGCGTAATGAGGGAACATCGGTTGTAATTAAAGAATTCCCGCTTCGGTTTCTCCGCCTGCTTATCCGATTAAGCCGAGGGAAGTTCACTATGATTATTGAGGGACTATTCGGCTTTTTTTGTATAATTGTTTCCTTCAATAATTTAAAAAAATAGGAATTATGAGTTTCAGAACCGAAAAAGACACGATGGGACCGGTGCAGGTGCCGGCCGATAAATACTGGGGAGCCCAGACGCAGAGATCAAAAGAAAACTTCACCATTGGCGGGCATCTCATGCCGCTGGAAGTGATCAGGGCATTTGCCATTCTTAAAAAAGCGGCCGCCTATGCCAATCTTGAATTGGGGGTGCTGTCCAAAGACAAGGCGGAAATCATAGGAAAGGTATGTGATGAAATTCTGGCCGGCAAGCTGGACGATGAGTTTCCTCTGGTTGTTTGGCAGACGGGCTCAGGTACTCAGTCGAATATGAACGTGAACGAAGTGATCGGCAACAGGGCGCATGTGCTGCTGGGCGGTAAGCTGGACGATGAGAAAAAGAAGATCCACCCGAACGACGATGTCAACAAATCACAATCCTCGAACGATACATTCCCAACTGCCATGCACATTGCAGGATATAAGATGATCGTGGAAACAACCTTGCCCAATGTAGAGAAGCTGAGAAATACCCTGGATAAAAAGGCAAAGGCATTTAAAGATATCGTGAAGATCGGCAGAACTCACCTGATGGACGCCACGCCTCTTACCTTGGGCAATGAATTCTCCGGATATGTTGCCCAGCTTGATTATGGTATCAAGGCTCTGAAGTCTACGCTGGAGCACTTGTCGGAGCTTGCTCTGGGTGGAACGGCCGTTGGAACAGGCTTGAATACACCCAAGGGTTATGATGTGCTGGTGGCTAAAAAGATCTCTGAATTTTCGGGCTTTACATTCAAAACCGCTCCCAATAAATTTGAGTCGCTCGCATCTCACGATGCCATTGTAGGTACTTCGGGCGCGCTGAAGCAGCTCGCTGTAAGCCTGATGAAGATTGCCAATGATGTGCGTTGGCTTGCTTCCGGTCCAAGATGCGGAATCGGGGAGATCCTTATTCCTGAGAACGAGCCTGGCTCTTCCATCATGCCGGGAAAAGTAAACCCGACTCAGTGCGAAGCATTAACGATGGTTTGCGCACAGGTGATCGGTAACGATGCAGCGATTTCCATAGGAGGTATGCAAGGACATTTTGAATTGAATGTCTTCAAGCCGGTGATCATTTATAATTTACTGAACTCCGCCAGACTTATAGGAGATGCCTGCGACTCGTTCGACAAGCATTGCGCGATCGGCATCGAGCCGAACGGTCCGGCCATTAAAAAGAACCTGGAAAATTCTCTGATGCTGGTTACAGCGTTGAACACGCATATTGGATATGAGAATGCGGCGAAGATCGCCAAGAAAGCACATAAGGAAAATACCACACTCCGCGAAGCAGCCATTTCTTTAGGACTTCTTACCGACCAGCAGTTCACCGATTGGGTGAAGGCCGAAGATATGATCGGGAGTTTGCATTAAGAGAATAGGCTTTAGAGATTAGATTTTAGAAGAGCGCCGTAAGGGCGCTCTTTTTAGTTTAAAGAAGTATAAATTTTTGTCATTACTACCTTATTTTTCTAACGTCTAACCTCTAATTTCTAACCTCTTTTCTCTTTCTTCATATACCGGATCAGAATGCCTGCCGTATTCATGCGTCCCTTGGTGAATTCATTGGGAGAGTAATAATTGATGGCTCTTAGCTGGAAAAGCTTAGGTAGGTCTCCTTTTTCAAGACTCAGAAAAAAGCACCCCTTCACTGCTTCCAGTCCGAAGCCTTTGGATTGGATCAGCAAATCCATCAGCTGGTTTTTTTCGTCGGGATGCAGCGGCTTTGGTTTGTTGACCCGTTTAGCTGTAAGCAAGCCTCTTCGCCTCATCCAGTTCATGGCCGGAGAATTGATCGTTCTGAAACGGTTTATGAAATCAATGTCACTCTGCACCTCGGTGCCATAGGGCTGTTTAGCGCTGGTCTCTTTTTTCAGCCATGCAAGACTTGATTTCTTTTCCTCATCCGACTTCAGTCCGACGGTTTTCACGGTTTCCAGGTACCGGATACCCTCATAGCCGGTAAGCTCGGTATAAACAAAGATGGCTTTTTTCTGAACCTCATCGCTGTTGGTCCTTTCAATGACTTTTCTGACCACACCTTCCGATTCAGGATTACTGATGTACATCAAAGCCAGCAAAAGGTCGATCTGCAGGTCGGTGTCTGAGGTCTCTTTCAGCATTTTTTCAATCCTGGGAATGGATGAATCATACGTAGCATAAACAGAAAGATAATCGGCCCAGACCCTGCTCCACTCCGCATCATTCGACTCAAGATTGGTTAAGGCAAGGGATTCGCCAAACTCCTGACTGAATATGGCTGCCGAAAAAAGGTAGTTGATGCGCTGCTTATCCGTGCTTGGCCTGTTCAGGAGTTTCAGAAACTCTCTTCCGGTTTCAGGTGTGTGGATGAGTATATTATGGCAAAGGGCAAAAATCTGGGGCCCGGGTACCATGATCAGGTCTGTCTTTTTTGCCATGCGGTATAGTTCCAGCTCCTTATTGATCTGACTCGTATCAAATACAGTCAGGCTCTCGCCATAGATGGTCAGGCCGGAATACCTGTATAGCTCCGGA
>JBJMLY010000487.1:0-2733 GCA_045805025.1 Cytophagaceae bacterium
ACGTTCGTTACATTTCCCCAGGCACCTGAAGCGTCCATGGTTGCTTTATAAATATCGGTTCCTCCGTTACCGCCTTCGCGGTTGGAAGAGAAGAATATGGTCTTTCCGTTTTCGCTCAGCCATGGTGAAGAGTCCCATGCGTTCGGATCGCTGATAGACATTATAACAGGCTGTCCCCACTCTCCGTTCACTTTCTGAACCATGTAGATATCGACATCCTCGCCGCCTTTTTTGCTTCCTGTATTTCCGCGGGAGAAGATCATGGTATTGCCGTCTTTTGAGAAAGTCGGAGTAGCTTCGTGGGCATCCAAGGTGTTGATCAGGTCAGGAAGTCTTTTTGCTTGTCCGGATGTTCTGGTTACTCCGTCAAAAACATACTCGTAGATATCTGTAAAACCTGTTCCGGTGGCAAGGTGGACTTTTTCAGCGCCGCGGGACGTGGTGAAATAAAGCTTTTTGTCAAAGATCACAGGTGAATATTCGGCATCCGAAGTATTCAGGTCTCCCATGTTCTCTATTTCATAATAGTTCTTCTTGTTAACGATGTCGTTGAGCACCTTCAGGTTTTCGATTTCATTCTTAGCACGGTTGATGTAATCGAAGTTAGTGCCTGTTTTAAGGTAGTCTTTAAACTGGTTTTCCGCCGCCTCGTATTTTCCGGTGGATTTGAGGGCGTAAGCATACCAGAAATAAGCTTCTTCTTCCGTGGTTTTGCCTTCAATGGCAGCCTGATAAAAAGGCTCTGCCTCCTGGATACGGTTTGACCTTCTGTAAGACTCCGCGATGTAATAATTGGAAGGGCCTGCAGGCGCTCCTTTGCTGAGGCCCTGCTTGAAGTTTTCAATGGCTGGCTGGTATTCAGCCTGATCAAATTTGTATTTGCCCTTGTTGAATGATCTTGTTGCGGGGGAAACACATCCGTAAAGGACAATAAAAAGTGCAAACAGCGGAAGAATAAGTATTCTATTCATTTGTGCTAAAGGTTCTTACGTTTATATTAAAAGTATGCTATTCTATGCAATTTATATAAAATTATAATATTAAAGGACTTTTTTATAATTATTAAAGGGGCATAGGATTAACCGGAGGCCAATTTAATTGAAAAATATTAATTTTTTTACAAACTAGGACTTTTTTGCAGGCCAGTATTTTGCTAAAAATGAATCCACCGCTCTGATTTCGAAGGAATTTTTAAGGTCTTTGAGGGTCGGAACAAGGGTATTTAAAAATATGTCATTTTCATGAATGGTTTCTTCCTGAATCAGGCTTTTTACGCTGGTCATTTTGTAGAAAGAAATTGTATTGCCGGATTTAAAAGGAAGTAATGTGCGGTTGAAAAAGTCTATACCAAGCTCATTCTGAAGTTCTTTTAGAAAGTGTACCGATTTATCCATCGAGCAGCCGCTGACGTTGAAACCGCTTTCATCGGCTGCAATTACCAGGAAACGGTCAAATAGGATTTTAAAGGAAGCTGGCACGGGCGTTCCATGACTTTCCCAGGAGGAAATGAAAGCCGCTGTCCGGATTTTAATAGAGTCCAGCTCTTTTTCAGTCAGAGGTCGGTCGGAAGGGTAGACCCAGACATGAGAGGACTCAGGAAGTTCTTCAAATTTCAGCAGCATACGTTACAAACCTTCTGATTTTGCGATAAGTTCGGCAATGTCGTAGACTTTTACATCGGCTTCTTTTTCCTTGTTTTTTACTCCGTCGGAAAGCATGGTCATGCAAAACGGACAAGCCGAAGCAATGATCTTCGCGCCCGTTGACAAGGCTTCTTCAGTGCGTTCAACGTTGATGTCTTTGGAACCTGGTTCTGGCTCTTTAAACATTTGCGCTCCGCCCGCGCCGCAGCACAAGCCCTTGGTTTTGCAGCGCTTCATTTCCACCAGCTCGGCATCGAGCACTTCCAGCACTTTTCTGGGAGCTTCGTAAATATTATTGGCTCTGCCCAGGTAGCAGGAGTCGTGGTACGTAATTTTCTTGCCTTTGAAATCCCCGCTCTCCTTCATTTTTATTTTGCCTTCGTCGATCAGCTGCTGAAGAAAGGTGGAGTGATGGATTACTTCATAAGTTCCGCCCAATCCCGGGTATTCATTTTTGATGGTGTTGAAACAGTGAGGGCAGGCGGTGACGATCTTTTTGATCTGGTATCCGTTCAGCACCTGGATGTTGGTGATGGCCTGCATCTGAAAAAGAAATTCGTTGCCGGCACGTTTGGCAGGTTCGCCGGTACAGGCTTCTTCCGTGCCAAGGATGGCGAAGTTGATACCAACCTTATTGAGGATCTTAACAAACGCTATGGTTATAGACTTGGCCCGGTCGTCGAATGACCCAGCACAACCAACCCAAAATAAAACTTCGGGTTCTTTTCCTGCTGCGGCAAGTTCAGCCATCGTAGGGGCTTTGTAAGTTGTATCGCTCATAAATAATTTAAATCACAAAAGACAAATAATAAATATCAAATTATTGCAAAACTCAGAATGCTTTGTGATTTGAGTTTTGTTTATTGGAATTTCAAAGTTTCTCTACCCACTTCATTCTATCTGAGGCCGGCAGTTTCCAGGGGGCCATGTTATTTTCAATATTCGAGAACATGGAGTTCCACGATGCCGGAGCCTGAGATTCTTCCATGATCTTGTACCTTCTCAGCTGTACGATAATGCTTAATGGGTCGATGTTGACAGGACATGCTTCCACGCAGGCATTGCAGGTAGTGCATGCACGCAATTCTTC
>JBJMLY010000488.1:0-13503 GCA_045805025.1 Cytophagaceae bacterium
CAGCATATAGGCCACATCATCTTTTACATCGGTTTCTCTTGTAAAATCCTCGAACCTCATCCCAGCCACCGTCCCCTCTACTTCATCGATTGATTTTGCTATATCAAGCAATCTGGCCTTATCATCACCGAACTTGTCCATCGTTCCACTCCCCTTTCTTACTCACAGAACAATTCTGAAACTGAATTCGTTGCTGGTTCAATTGACAATTGGCAGTTGGCAATTGTCAGAAAAAGCTGGGAATTTGCTTAATTTTACCTGGTAGAATTTTTTCATTTTATGAACGAATCCGGCAGAGATAAACTGTGTATTGAAGCAAAGAAGATCAGCTTGTGTCCGGAGGGTAAAAATCTTCTGAAAGAGATTTCTTTTGAACTTTATGAAGGCGAGGCCATGGCCATTACCGGCGGATCAGGTAGCGGCAATACCCTGCTGGGGAAAATCCTGGCCGGACAAGTAAAGGTGGATTCGGGAGAACTTGTCTGCCATTTCCCGCAGGAACGCGGAAAACTGCTGATCGGCCAGCAGCATAACTTCAGGGATTCTTCCAGCACCAGCTACTATCAGCAGCGATTCGACAGCAATTATGGGAACAGTTCACCGACGGTAGAAGCCGAGCTTCAGAAAATTTCAGGCGTTCAGGCCGAAAGGATAAAACAAATTACCAGGCAGCTGAAAATCGATCATCTCCTGCAGAGCCGGCTGATTGAGCTTTCCAACGGAGAAGGGAAAAGACTGCAGCTTGCCAGAGGCTTGCTGCTGGAACCCGGATTGATCGTTCTCGATAATCCTTTTCTCGGACTCGATACTGAAGCCCGAAAAATTCTGCACGGCATTATCAACGACCTGATCAGCTCAGGCATTATTATTTTTCTCATTACTTCGCTCAACGAGATCCCTGAAAAAATCTCAACGGTACTGGAGCTGGAAGAAGGGGCAGTAAAAAGAATCGTCTCCCGGGATGAATTCCTGAAGTCTGCAGCTTCAGATCAGAAGGAAATTAATCCAGAACCGGACTTCCATCTGCTGGAAAAGATCGGTTACCCGCAGGAAGAAGGATTTGAGGTAGCCGTGGAGATGAAAAATGTGAGCATTTCTTATGGAGAAAAAAAGATCCTCGACAACATCAGCTGGAAAGTGAAGAAAGGAGAATGCTGGGGATTGCTTGGACCCAACGGTTCGGGAAAATCAACCCTGCTCAGCCTGATCAATGGAGATAACCCCCAGGCCTATGGAAATGATATCTGGCTCTTTGACCGGAAAAAAGGAAGCGGTGAAAGCATCTGGGATATTAAAAACCGGATCGGCTATATTTCTCCGGAGCTGCATATTTTCTTCCAGCGAAATCTGAGCCCGGTGGAAAGTCTGGTCATGACAGGCGCGGCTGAAGATCTTTCCGGATATTCTGTTTCGGGACCTACCGCCTATGAAGCCGTGGCTTCGGGTTTCCGTGATCAGATAGGGTCTTCTCAAAAGATTAACACCTACCAGCACAGACTTGTCAGCACCTGGCTGGAAATTCTCGGCATTAAGTATTTACAGTCGGATTATTTATACAAAGTCTCCCTGGGTAATCAGCGCCTGCTACTGCTGGCACGTGCCCTAGTGAAAGATCCGCCCCTGCTGATCCTGGACGAGCCCTGCCAGGGTCTTGATGCAGCACAGACTCGCCGGTTCACAAACATTGTGGATGAGATCTGCCATCGACTGAATAAAACCTTAATCTATGTTTCTCATTATCCGGAGGATTTCCCTTCCTGTGTGGACAGGTTTATCAGGTTGGAGAATGGGAAGATTATTTCTTAGAGCCCGTGATTTGTGAGGACACAAACCAAGGCGGGTGGATAACGCCATGATATTCCAGCGTCATTGCAAGGCAGGTGACTATTGATTTGCAAAACGAGTGAAAATCTTAATTGAGATTAAAATAATGAAATGCCGAAGCAATCGCACGATGAAAGCTCCATAGCCAAGGGATTGCTTCGGGCATGGTGGCTAAAAAGCAGGAACCAATTCCGAATTCGTAAAGTACTCCACATTACTAGGCCCGGTTTATCAGCCCTTTAATAAACTGGTAACCTCCGAAAATGATGGCACCCCAGAAAATAAAACCTATATCTGCTAGTGTGAGAACGATACCTCCGACACACCACAACGCTCCGTAAAGCATATCTTTATTAGCGCCTTCATTCTTGGCATCTTTGATCTGAGCACTAATATTATCAACCATCGCCGAGGCAGTCTTTACATCCATGCCTTTTTCAATAAGCGTCGCTTTTACCTGATCGGGGGATTTGTTTTCATGGATAAGCTGATGGGCAGCATAATCATAAATCTGGTCGGCAGCAGCCTGCTGTTGAGTGTCCTTGTTGATCATATAGGTAGGTTTTAGTTACTATAAATTTTGCACGGCGACAGCTGCCCGTGTTGGCCTTACTTCGAAAGTCTCTAAAACAATCTATTAATTATTCTGCTAAAATCCTAGAATTCAAAGTCTATACGCATAACTGAAAACATAAAATCCAGCTCTGTCTTTTTGCCAACTCTCAATTGCCAACTGCCAATTCTTTTTGCAACTGCCAATTTCTTATCTTGCGCCCTCTATGAAAACCCGCATACTGCTTACCTGTCCGAAACGCATTTCTTCCTACTTGCGCAAAGAAGCCGAAGACCTTGGATTCCCCATCATCAACGAAGGATTTATGGGCATTGAAACCGAAGGTACCATGGCCGACTGCATGAAGCTGAACTTATACCTGCGGACAGCCCACCGGGTGCTGTTTCATCTCAAGACTTTTAAAGCGGCAGGCCCCGATGAGCTTTATGAAGAGATCAAAAAAGTCGAATGGGAAAAATATATTAAGAAGGATGGCTATTTCAGCGTAAACTCTTTTGCAGACAATGAAAAGATCCTGGATACCCGTTTTGCTTCCTTCCGCTGCAAAGACGGAATCGTGGACAGGATGGTGGAGATATTCGGCGTAAGGCCCGACTCAGGACCCGACCGGCATAAAACAGTAATCAACCTGCACTGGAGAGGGGAGGATGCTTCCGTGTATATCGATACATCGGGAGAAAGCATTGCCAAGCACGGCTATCGGAAAATACCACTGAAAGCACCCCTGCTGGAAAGCCTTGGCGCCTCCATCATTCTGGCTACGAACTGGGACGGCAAAAGTAATTTCATCAACCCCATGTGCGGCAGCGGTACTCTGGCCATTGAGGCGGCCATGATTGCTACGAACAAAGCGCCCGGACTTCTGCGCAGCAACTTCGGTTTCATGCATGTGATCGGTTTCGACAGCGAAGCCTGGGAAGCATTAAGAAAAGAAGCCCGGCTCAACACAGCGAAAACCATACAGGGAAAAATCATTGCCACGGATATTTCCGAAGCCGCCATCGATGCCTCCATCAACAACGCAAAAACCGCCGGTGTGGACCATCTGATCGAATTCAGCCAATGCGACTTCAAGGAAACTCCGGTACCGGAAGGCGGAGGCGTGGTTATTCTCAATCCGGAATACGGAGAAAGGCTGGGCGACGAAGAGCAGCTGGAAAGCACCTACAAAGAGATCGGTGACTTCTTCAAAAAATCATGCAAAGGCTATACCGGTTATGTATTCACCGGGAATATGAACCTGGGGAAAAAGATCGGTCTTAAAGCCAAACGCCGCATCGAATTCTACAATGCCACGATCGACTGCAGACTGCTGATGTTTGAGTTGTATGAAGGAACGAAGAAAGTAGTGCCCAGTGCTTAGTGCTTGGTGCTCAGGAAATATTATCCGAAGTGTCAATAGAAAATTCAAAGCACAGTGCACGGAGCACTACGCACTAATCATTGTCATGCAGTTCCTTCCTATACGCCAGCACTGCTTTCTCCCGCTCATCCGGCTCCCAGGCTTCCAGCCAGATGTCGCCGTTGGTAAAATAATCAAGACGGAAAAATCCTTTATGGGCATGAGTAAACTGAGCGCCTTCTCCATGCTTTACGTAGTTGATCTTGCATCCTGCTCCTGAAATAATATAATGCTGATTATGCTCTTTCAGGTATTGCAGATTATGATCATGGCCTGCAGCATAAATCAGATTATCATACCTGGAAAATATCCCGACCAGTCTCTTGCGCATATTCTTGTATAAAGGATGTGCCATGTCTTCACGGGCTCCGATAAATTTACGGTACATAGGATACATGGAACCGAGCAATGGAAAAGGAATGTATAATTTATGGCCTACTTCCGTGAGAGGAAATAAATGCTGCTTCATATTGAAGTGTCCTCCGTGATAGGCCTGACTGTACATCGGGTGGTGACCGATCACAATCAGTTTTTTGTCTTTATTTTTTACAAGAATCTTTTCAAGCTCCGAAAAAAATTCCTCTTCATTTTCGACCTTGCAGCCGTCCTTTTTTCCTTCTGGCCTTTTGCCCCTCTGCACCCACCATTGTGTGTTGATGACGACAGCAGTGATTTCTTCACTGAGCTTAACTTCTTCCGGTCCCGGACAACCATTGCGGGGCAGGAATACATCTTCCCGGGCGAAATATTTTTCGATGTAAGCCTGCTGGCGCATCATTGCTTCGTAGCCGCCTTCACGGCCTTTGTTCCAGTCATGATTACCGGAAATAAAACAAACCCTGCCTTTAAAGCCCCCAACCATTTTCAGCTGTTCGAGGAGGCGCTCTTCACTTTGCTTATACAAAGGGTGTCCAGGTTCCTGGAGTCCGTAAGGATAAATATTGTCGCCCAGAAAAAAAACAGCGCTGTTTTCATCGGCCTTCAATAGCTGCTCCCGCATGATCACAAAATTGGGCTCTGTTTTGAGAGGTGAACCTGCGCCGGCATCTCCGATCAGAAAAATGGTAAAGGCAATTTTCTGCTCTTCCCTGGGCTTGATTCCCTCCCATCCTTTACTGTCTTTCTGATAAAAGGCAGTCCGGCGCTTTTTACTGTTGGCTATGTAATAAATAATCACCGCGATGAGGAGCAGAAAGGCCGCCAGAAAAATCTGGGAAGTGCTGAGCATAGTTATATTACCCCGGGGATTATTGAATGTTTAAAGTAAGGATAATAATCAGGTTTTAAAAACTTTCGATACAAAGACAGGTTTCATCTTTTCTGTGCTGCCTTTTTATTATATTGAATTATGAAAAAATTAATTTTATCCTTCCTGATAGCAGCCGGATCCCTGGCGGCTTCTGCACAAACTGAAACACCTCCTGGTGCCGTAGAAAAAAACGAGGTAAATAAATTGCTGACCCACTACAATCTTTATATGGGCAAGATCAGTCCGGAGGACAAGGCCAAATTCATGAAATACTATGTCTGGAGTCCGCTCATTTATGTATACAATGATATGGACACCCTCGCAAAACCGGATGATTTCATAACCCTCATGGAGTACGATAAGAAAGTGCATGCACCGATTTCTTCTTTTATTTTTGGAGGATCTTTAAAACCGGAAACTGTAAAGACCGGAAATGTGAAGTTCGATAAAGAAAGAAACTATTATTATATAGATGCAGAGGTAGAGAAAATGTATTCAGGCAGAGTCATCCAGACGACTACTTCATCCGAAGGAGCTACTGTCATTACCAACAGATACCTGGAGCTTTCTCCTAAAACCCTGCATTTCGTCATCGCTTTTGAAAGATCTGGCACGATTCCCAAGAATTTTAAAATAGCGGCCATAAGTCTGAAAGGCACAGAACCAAAACTTCCCGAAATTAAAAAGTAGAACACTATAATGAGCATTTATCATCTACGCATACAGTTATTTATGCTTGGCTTTCTGATTCTGCCGGGCTTACTATTTTCACAAAAAAAATCCGATGTTCAACTAATCCTGCCGGAGGGCTTTCATACCATTACGGTAACAGCCAAATCGGGTAAGGCCAGGCACATGGCTGTTGATAAAAACGGCACCGTGTATCTGAAGCTTAAAGTGCTTCTGAATGGGAAAGGAATTCTCATGCTGAAAGATAAAAATGGCGATGGCAAGGCAGATATGGTCAAGGGTTTTGGTAATTACATAGGAACCGGCATCGCGATCTACAACAATTATCTCTACGCCTCTTCCGATTCGGCAGTATTCCGCTATCCTCTTGGCAAGGAAGGCCCGGATGAATCAAAAATGGAAAGAATTGTAAGCGGCCTCTCCTATAATCCTCAGCACGAAGCCAAGAGCATTACGATCGATAAGGCAGGAAAATTATATGTGAACATCGGCGCTCCTTCGAATGCCTGTCAGGAAAAGGACCGAACCAAAGGTTCTGCCGGAATGGATCCCTGCCCTCTGCTTGAAAACTATTGCGGCATCTGGCAATTCGACGCCAGCAAAATAAATCAGAAACAATCCGACGGCACCCGTTACGCTACCGGCATACGCAATGCCATTGCGCTGGACTGGGATACGAAATCAGGGCAGCTGTATGCGGTGCCTCATGGAAGGGACCAGCTGAATACATTATATCCCGAATATTTTAGCGATGCACAGAATGCTGAGCTGCCATCCGAAGAATTTTTTCAGATCATCAAAGACGGAAATTATGGCTGGCCTTATTGCTACTACGATCATCTTCAATCGAAAAAAGTCCTGGCACCTGAATACGGAGGAGACGGACAAAAAGTGACGGAGCGCTGTGAAGCCATGCAGAAGCCCATTATGGCTTTCCCGGGACACTGGGCTCCCAACGATCTTTTATTTTACCACGGCAACATGTTTCCGGAAAAATACAAAGACGGAGCTTTCATCGCTTTTCACGGATCCTGGAACAGAGCACCGCTTAAACAGGGAGGCTATTTTGTAGCCTTTGTGCCTTTCAAAGATGGCAAGCCTTCGGGTAAGTGGGAGGTATTTGCTGAAGGCTTTGCCGGAGGCAAGGAAGTAATGAGTCCATCAGATGCCAAACATCGCCCCATGGGACTTGCAGAAGGGCCGGACGGTTCTCTTTATATATCCGATTCCGTGCAGGGAACAGTCTGGAAAATAGTATATACCCAAACAAAATAAGGTTATGAGAAAAGCCCTTGGGATTTTATTCCTGATTTCCGTAGCTGCCTTGTGCTACGAAACAATGGTGAAAGCACAGAGCTTTGATATTTCTACCGACCATCCCGGCAAAGCCGTATACGATGCCAATTGCCTCAGCTGTCATCAGGCCGATGGCCGCGGCGTGCCAGGCATGAATCCGACATTGGTAAAGACACCCTGGGTGCTTGGCAACAAAACACAATTGATCTCGATTGTCCTGAAAGGAATGACTACGCCTCTTACCGTCAACGGCGAGCAGTTTCATAATCCCATGCCTGCACACACATTTCTAACAGACCAGCAGATCGCCGACGTGCTCAGCTATGTGCGCTCCAGCTTCGGCAACAAAGCCAGCGCTGTGAAAGTGGAAGAAGTGAAAAAAGTAAGAGCCATGAAATAGCCCAGAACAGTTGCGGCCTGTCAGGGGACAGGCCGCGGATCAAGATTTAATTTTCCCAGTGCACTGAGCACTCAGTACCCTGCACTATTCCTTCTTCACCTTATCTTTCTTTTTCTCCGCATCATATTCTACTGAAACTTTAGCGAGACTCTTCACACTCGGTCCGTAGATGACTTCACCTTTATTCGTATAGCGGGCCCCGTGGCAAGGACAATCCCAGCTTTTCTCGGCATTGTTCCACTGCACAATACAACCCATGTGCGGGCATACGGCCGAACATACATGAAGCGTTCCATCCTCATCCCGTGAAGCCGCAATTTTTTGACCGTCAATCTTTACAATTTTGCCTTCGCCGTCTTTTACTTCCGAAAGCGCTTTCGCGTCCGCTTTAAGCCGGTCGCCTACATAGTGCTTCACGACATCCGCATTTTCTTTTACGAAATCATAGATGGAAGCAGAAGGGGTAAAACGGGTGGAATCAAATGCTTTCAGCCATTTGCTTTCAATCCCCATAATCAGATCAGAGATGATCATACCGGCCACCGTTCCATAAACAAGCCCGTCTCCCGAAAATCCGGTTGCCACATAGGCATGTCTGGAAAAAGGACTCCAGCCTATATAAGGCAGTCCGTCAACTGGTTCATAATATTGTCCGGACCAGCGGTAGGAGATCTCCTCCACATCAAAGCGTTCGCGAATATAATTTTCAAGCGCCTCGAAATTTTTCTCACTGTTTTCTTCATGTCCGGTTTTATGATCTTCCCCGCCCACTAACAGAAATTTATCCTTACCATTATCATACGTTCTGAGATAATGGTACGGTTCGTCCGTATCCCAGAATAAGCCCTCCGGATAATTGCCGGATCTCAGTTTTGCTGCCATCATGTAGCTTCTATAAGGAGCAGCTACCGTCTGAAGCACATTAAAAAAAATGGGAATATGGGTAGCCATGACCAGATGCTTCGCCCTGACTTTAGCTGACTCTGTGCGGATATGAAAGTAATCGTCTTTTTCTTCGGCATGAATAACCCTGCTGTTCTCATAAATTTCGCAGCCGCTACAATCGAGGTAAGACGCCAGTCCGTTCAGGTATTTCTGTGAATTAAACTGAGCCTGATTTTCGAACTTCAGCGCTGTCTTTACTGCAAAAGGAAGCTTGATGTCATTACTGAGGGATACATCCAGACCGGCCGCCGATGCATATTCATACTCTTCTTTTATTTTTGAAAGATCTTCCACCACTTCGGTATACCAGTAGCCCGGCACCCGCTGAAAATCGCAGGGAATTTTTGCCGATTCACAAAGATCCTCAATAAAGCGTATGCCTGCCTTTCTGGAATCGGCTACAAGCCTCATGATCTCTTCGTCGAAATTAATGGCAATGTTTCTGTACTCTTCGTCTATATCGGTTGTCAGGTGACAGCTTGATAAGCCTGTCGTTCCATCACCGATCCTCAACGCCTCCAGAAGAACCACTTTTTTTCCGGCCTCTGTAAGCCTTAGCGCCGTAGTGAGACCGGTAATACCTCCGCCGACAATGACTACATCCGCTTCTTTATCCTCAGTCAGCCTGGGAAATAATTGCACACCCGCAGATTCCTTCCACAATGATTTCTTCTTCATAATTCTTCCCCTCTTTTTCTTCCCAACCTGCTAACAAAATCGGTATTCATTAAGTTACATTCTGCATCTACAGGCAAATAAAGCCCTACTTTTAGACCTTATGAAAATTAAACAAATCAAAGAAACCTGTCTTTACGTCAGCAATCTGGAAATCACGGAAAAATTCTACAGGGATACCTTTAATTTCGAGTTAATCGGCAAAGTACCCGGACGGCATGTTTTCTTCCGTGCCGGAAGCTCCGTACTGCTTTGTTTTAATCCTGCAAAAACCAGGGAAGATCAGTCGCTGCCTCCCCATTATGCTTATGGACCGATGCATCTTGCCTTTGAAATTGAACCTGGTGAGTATCAGGCCTGGAAAGATAAGATTGTGGAAAGAAAAATTCTCATCATTCATGAACAAGCATGGAAAATGGGTGTACATTCATTTTATTTTCATGACCCCGATGGCCATGTACTGGAAATAGTACCAAGAGGCATCTGGGACTAAATCCGTATAATTCGAATAAACAAAAGGAAATTGCCCGGGTTATCCTAATAATAAGAAAAGTATATGAAGGCTATCTGGAACGGAAAAGTAATTGCAAAAAGCAATGATGTGGAAGAAATTGAAGGGAACTACTATTTTCCCATTGATTCCATTAAAAAACAATACTTTATTGAGAGTGCCACCCACAGCACCTGTCCCTGGAAAGGAACAGCTTCTTATTTCAACCTGGTGGTAGACGGACAAGTTAACGAAGACGCCGCCTGGTATTATCCTAACCCAAATGAATTCGCCGTCATTCTGAAAGACCGTGTTGCATTCTGGAAAGGAGTGGAAGTAAGAGAATCATCCAACATGATTAAATTCGAGCTGCTGAACGTGCTGAACAGCTTTTTTTAAGACTTCCCCAGTCTACTTTAATCATTAAAAAATTTGTGGAAAGAAATGGCAAAAATGTAACTTGCGCCAAACAAGCTTTCTATGAATCCTATATTAAACAGCAATGTCTTCCTGGTAAAAGAACATGTAGGCCTTTTCAAGGCATCTAACAATTACGACATTCATGATCCGGCCACAGGAAAAGTTCTGATGGAATGCCGCGAAAATATCGGATTCTTCACCAAAATATTCCGCTTCACCGATTATAAGAGAATGACTCCTTTCAATATCATCGTTACTACGCCGGAAGGCAAACAGGTGGTAAGAGTAAGCAGAGGCATATCCATATTTTTATCGAAGGTGGATGTGTTCGATGAGAACGATCAGCGTGTGGGCGGTTTCAAGCAGAAATTTCTTTCCATCGGAGGAGCTTTCAACGTGCTGGACAAAACCGACAACGTGGTTTGTACGCTGAAAGGAAACTGGGTAGGCTGGGATTTTAAATTCATGGCCGGCAACGACGAATTCGCTCAGGTAACGAAAGAATGGGGAGGCATCGGCAAAGAACTTTTCACCAGCGCCGATAACTACGTACTGAAAATCTCCGACAAAGTCCCTGCCGGCAGTCCGATCAGAGAACTCATCCTTGCTGCAGTGCTTTGCATTGATATGGTGTTGAAGGAATAATTTTAAATTCTAAATGTTGAATTTTAAATAAGATGGTAAGACATCCATTTAAAATTTAGAATTCAACATTTAACATTCTTTTATAATTCCAGCTCCAGCATCAGTATCTCTGAGTCTCCTCCGTCGCTATCGGTGACAGCCAGGGCTATATACTTATCTTCGTCTTTTTCATAGACCGAAATGGATTCAACCTTGCCAAGATAAGGTTTATCTTCGTACATCAGCTGCACGGTTCCCTGAATTGCATTTTCATTTCTCGGTGCACCTTTCATATTCGCCACTTTTGAGGCAGGCATCCAGCCCACAAAGCTTCCGAATACTTCGCCGTCGTCGATCGCATTTGTCGTGTTTTCAACGGCAGAGGTGAAAAATAATTTATCCTCAAACACATCAGCCCCAGAAAAGCCCGAGCGCACGCCATTGATGGAAGGCAAGTCATAATCCCTGATCACAGGGAAAGGTGTCATTTCGGTATGTCCCTGCAGGTATTCTATGAATTCTTCCAGGTGAAAATACAGAGCAACGTTTCTGCTTCCCGAACTGGAGCGGTTAAAGAGTATGAAATTATCCCGGGAGACTGCTGCTCCTTCCAGGTTCAGCTCTCCTCCGTTCATGATTTCATCGTTGCTTCTTAATAAATTATACAGATCAGCGACATTGATCTGAGTGACAACATGCCTGCGGTTATAATTGGTGGGCAGCTTGACCAGGCAGGCCACATCGCGGTACGGCGATTTGGAACCGGAACCCATCATAATAATATGCGGGTAATTGTTGATGGACAGCTTAGCCATACATTCCATATCAGGCTTCACAGGCTTGGGGATAAGGCCATCCTCTGTTTCCGTTTTAAAGATTTCTATCTTCTCCAGCAACTTCAGGCTGTGATCCAGCTTATAGAGATAGGGTGAATTATCGCCCACCACATAAATAATCCCATTAATCACTTCCATGCCGGAAGCAGAAGGAATATGTTCTAAGATGGCTTTTTTAACGATGGTGGCTTTCATGAATTATTAATTATAAAAACTGCTTGTTGGAGAAAATCATAGCTTTCTGTCATCCTGACGAAGGAAAGATCTGCCGATTCATCCTGCAAACTTAAAATTCCATTCCTCTATCTTTAATCAGATCCTTCGTACCTCATGATGACAATTAGAAAATTGTATACTCAAGCCTTCTTCAATCTCAGGCTATTCAGTACTACCGATAAGGAACTAAATGCCATAGCACCACCGGCGATCATAGGATCGAGTAGTTGCCCGGTAAAAGGATACAGAACTCCTGCCGCTACAGGAATGGAAATTACATTATAAATGAATGCCCAGAAAAGATTCTGTTTAATGACTGCTACTGTTTTCTTCGAAAGGCTTACCGACTCCAGGATTCGCGAAAGATCTCCATTCAGCAGAACCACATCGGCGCTTTCGATGGCAATATCGGTACCGCTGGCCATGGCCAGTCCCACATCTGCCTGAGCCAGGGCCGGAGCATCATTAATACCGTCGCCGGCCATAGCCACGACTTTATTCTGCTTCTGAAGTGCAATGATTTTAGAAGCCTTATCCTGAGGCTGCACTTCGGAATATACATCTTTGATTCCTACCTCTCTTGCCACCAGCTCGGCAGTCTGCCGGTTATCTCCGGTCATCATGATCACTTCGAGCCCGAGATTTTTCATGCCGTTGATGTATTCCGAGACATTCTCTTTCAGTGTATCGGATAATCCGAAGATCATCAGCACAGATTCTTTGTCTGCCACCAGGATCACGGTTTTCTTTTCCTGCTTCAGCTTCTTCAGCACCCGCTCCATTTCCTCATGGATCTGGATTTTATTATCATGGACCAGATCTGCATCGCCCATAAAATACTGAGCCCCGTTCACCTCATGAATGAAGTAGGTGGGCTTGTTGAGTCCTTTGATAAGGTTCTCATTGCCGATAAAATATTCATGCCCTTTTACAAAAGCACGGATCCCTTTGCCGGGGATATTTTTAAAATTCTCCACGGCAGAATCTGAGCTTCTGTTCAGAAACTTCACCACCGAGCCTGCCAACGGATGCTCCGATCTTCTTTCTATGGCAGCGATAACATTCTTGATCTCGTCTTCATTGGCCAATCCTTCTTTCACGTAAAGATCGGTCACTTCGGGTTTGCCTCGGGTGATCGTACCGGTCTTATCAATTACCATCGTATCGATCCGGCTGATCAGCTCCAGAACTTCCGCGTTGCGGATCAGTATCCCTTTCTGAGCTGCTCTGCCCACGCCGGTGATAAGGGCAGCAGGCGTGGCAAGCCCGAGGGCACAAGGACAAGCGATGATCAGAACGGTAATGGATGAAGTAAAGGCCAGACGCAAGGCATCGGGCTGTCCGGAAAAATACCAGGCTGAGAAGGTAGCCATCGCTATGAGCATAACTACCGGCACAAAGATGGAAGCGATTTTATCCGCAAGCTTCTGCAGGGGAGCTTTGCTGCCCTGCGCTTCCTGCACCATACGAATGATACCGGCGAGGACCGTACCGCTTCCTACTTTGGTAGCCCTCATGGTAAAACTTCCGGAAGTATTGATCGTACCGCCGATCACCGGGTCACCTTTTCTTTTGTCAGCAGGCATTGGTTCGCCCGTGACCATGCTTTCATC
Source organism: Cytophagaceae bacterium (assembly GCA_045805025.1). Taxonomy (GTDB): domain Bacteria; phylum Bacteroidota; class Bacteroidia; order Cytophagales; family Cytophagaceae; genus DATMOV01. Next base: position 13,255 of record JBJMLY010000488.1, read on the forward strand.
GAGAGAACTCTCGCCCGTTTCGATGATGCCGTCTACAGGAATTTTTTCACCCGGACGAATCATCAGAATATCGCCTGCCTGCACTTCTTCTACCGGTATCAGAAATTCTTTTCCGTTCCGGAGCACCTTAGCCTCGCGCGCCTGAAGGTTCATCAGCTTTTCAATGGCCGTATTGGTTTTCCGTTTGGCCCGCTCTTCCAGGAATCTTCCCAGTAGAATCAAGGCAATGATGACAACTGCCGATTCAAA
>JBJMLY010000489.1:0-3307 GCA_045805025.1 Cytophagaceae bacterium
ATAGCGCCGGCACATTCAAGGAATATAATAAGTCCCAGTAAGATCCTGAACAGAATAAGCGGAGTGTTATTGATGGGTCTGAATAAGCTCCGGCTGAAATGGAGATAACTGCTTTTCATGAAAATACCTACTTCAGTTCACAGCTGCACAGTATCTCTTTTTTTACCGGCTCGGTTTTATATCCCGGCAGGGTAACTTCCTTCATATAAATAATATCCAGTTTTGAAATATTCTCTTCATGTTCGCTGTTCCATCGGTTCATCATGTAGGAGCAGTAATACGGGCGCAGAAAATTGTAATGAATCATCAGAACATTTTCAGAATATTTTCTCCATCGGTCATTTTTGAACATGCCGGCGACATAAACGGGTTTATTGTATTCCGGCTTCTTTCCTTCCTGCAGAATGTCAATGACTTCGCCCTTCGCTGTTCTTCCTTCCAGGATAAACCAACCGTCGTCCCGGAAAACGGCCGGTGCGAACATTCCCCAGTTCTGGTCTATCCTGAAAATCCGGACGATCCAGTTTTCTTTCTCAATGGAAAAGGAGGAAGGCCTGAAGCTGGTCTGTATGTTCCAGAGGAAGCCCATGCATAAGAAAAAGAATGCCAGGGATGCAGCTGTAAAATTTTCTTTAGGAAAGGAAGCCTCAGCTGGGAATCCGATAAGAGCTCTCCATTTATTCATCATTATTCCGGTTTTTCTGAAAAGACCTGATGAGGCGATGAATTCGATAAAACGTGTAGGAATAAGCCCTGTCATACATGCCACCGAGATAAGCGGGAAAAGTCCTACGTTAAGACAAAGCGCTATACCAATATGAAAAAGAGAAATCACGACAAAGAACAATCCCCTGCACCACTCTTTTTTGTAAGGACTGAATAAAATAAAAGGAAAAACCAGTTCGATGTAGTAAACGACAGCAGTCAGATAAATAAGCAGTTCGGGAAATGAATAAAGCAATTTGCCGGCTGGAAGAAGTATCTGGTCGAGGCTTAATGTATAGTATAAGGCCGTAAACTCAGAATTCCATTCTGGGCCGCTCTTAAGTAAGGCGGAAAAGAAGTACATGGAAAAGATCTGGAGCACATAGGCAAGAGCCGCCAGAGAAAAGTAAGAGTATCCCTGCTCCGGAAGCCTGCTCATTTTAAGGTTATCGATGGAATAGCAATATCCCCAGGGAAGGAAGATAGCCCAGAACAGCGTAAGGCGCAGAAAGTCATCGCCGGCCTGCAGAATAAACGGGTTCCGGTTGTGCAGTGATAGAAGAAATATCCAGCATACGATGGTAAACACTCTTGTTTTATATCCGAACAGGAGACAGAGTGCGGCCATCAGGTTCAGCAGGAATAAGAGTGATAAAAGCTCATAGCTGCCCGTAATCGTATAAATCGAGAAATTATAGTGCGACCACCCATGCCTGAACAGGGCTTCCAGAGGCAATATGCCCTGATTGGTATAATGAGGATCAAGATCTGAAAACCGTATAATCAGATCTATGATCAGTGTGAGCGATACAGCGATGCGCATGAGACCCAGAGATCTGAGATCCAGCGTAAGAAGCTCTTTGAAATTCTTTCCGATTAAATTTTTCATACCAGTAAATACGTATATTAATAATTTAATCGGAGCTCAAATGTTATCCTTGAATTGAAAACCGGTATTTGCCTTGAAAGCGCTGCGGTAAATAGGGTAGAGGCGGAAATAGAAACAGAAAGAATCTGGGTTTTTTCTAAGCTGGAACGGAAAACCACAATTCATTCCGTATTTGCTTTCACCTAAGTACTGAATTTTGGGAATCGGTCTTGCTGTTGGAAACAATGAATTCCGTATCCGGGTTTTACCTCCGTATATTTCATAATAACATCTACTTTTAAGGGGGGAAGAAATGGAAACAGTTTTTTTGGAGAAGTATATCAGAGAATATTTGCTGCAGCATAGAACTCTTATCCGTAGAACTTATTGTCGTTCATTAAAAGAAACAATGTTCAGGCAGGTAAATACACCTGAGCTGAACAGGAAGATGATTAAATCCACCTATAATATTGTCGGGAATCTTTTTGAGGATATACTAAAAGGATCTCCCATGAAGTATCCCGAATTAATGATGGCTAATCTGGAAGCTTCTTACAATGACCCTGCTGTCAGACTCTTCGACGATCTGTCCGATTTTCCCGAAGGGCTTATGCAAAGGTATTCTCTGCTTTTTCAGGTGCTCGCCGGCTTCGTTCCCAATTATTCATCGGACCTCAGAATCAATCACCGCCTTATAGAAGAAATGGAAGAGCTGGAAAGTCAGATCGAGATTCTGTTCCATGAAAATTATAAAAAGATACAGCGGAAAATATACAGGATCTGATCTCTGCGGAAGCAAGGCCTGAAGATTCACAGGCAACATGCTCCCCAGCACCTGGCATGGCAGCGGGAACAGGTTATTGCCGGATTGATTTCATGCTTCAGTGTATAGCCGCAGCTCTGGCAGGAAAAATGTCCGGATATTTTCTTTTGCTTGGTCATATATTCCGGATCTTTAGCCGGAACAATGCTCAGTCCGGGTTTTGGAGAAGATGCCGGAACCAATGAAAAGCTCCCATTGGCTTCAAAATACAGGCGCTCAACTGCACCCAGGTTTACGATATCCATCGATCGCAGCTGAGCGCTGGCCCGCTCCCGGCTGATGCCGGCCCTTTTCAGGTTGTCGGGTAAGAAAATTCCTTCTGCCACGATAATGGAAGCTTCTCCTTCTGTCAGGATCTCCGCTTTGCGGTTTTTATAAGCCATAAAACCGATTCCCCGATGAAGGGCAAGGGCAAATAAAGATACGATGACCGCGGGCAATAGTCCTTTGTCCGGTGCCTGCATCGGAACTCCGATCGCGGCAGCGAGCGACACAAGTATAGCCATTTCCTGAAGGCTTAGCATGGATGCCATACGTTTTCCCATTAACCGCATCATGATCAGCAAAAGAATAAGGATAAACCCTATTCTGATGAGTACCTCCCCGGCAAATGACCAGGGAACTTCCCCCATCAATATTCTTGTAAGGTCTGAGAGGTAAATTTCTTCGGGTTTCATATTATCTTTTTTGATTAGTTATAGCAGGTACCCATCTTTCCGAATTGCAATACTTGCATTTGTTCATATCTTGATGAACATTGCCGCAACTGTAGCAGGCAAAAAGACCGTCTGTTTTGATATTCGATTCTCTTAACGAACGATCCCATTCCGGTAGGATCGAGAGTCCTGGGTTTTCCCGGGAGTTTTTTATGACCGAGAATAAGCCGCAGCCTTCAAAATAGACCCGGTCAA
>JBJMLY010000490.1:0-3392 GCA_045805025.1 Cytophagaceae bacterium
ACAAGTCCCCGGATATAAAAGTTTAACGGGAGCCTGTTGGATAGATTTAATTTAATATTTTTACTTTATGAGAATCCGCTTTACTATTTTGATTGTATTCTTGCTGGGATATTATTCCCTTTCTGCACAGACTGATACAGAATTCTGGTTTGCGGCTCCTGAGGTAACGAATCAGCATGCGGACCAGCCCATTTATCTTCGCATTTCCAGCCTGAACAAAGCAGCCACCGTTACCATCAGCCAACCTGCGACCCCTGGATTCCCTCCCATTGTCCGGAATATTCCCGCCAACAGCAGTGCTTCTGTAAACCTCAGCCCTTACATTGACTTTCTGGAAAACGACAACTTCAATTTTGTAGAAAAAAAAGGCCTTTATATTAAATCCACTTCCGAGATTACCGCCTATTATGAAGTGTATGGCAGCACCGGATGGGGGCCTGTGAATACCGATATTTTTGTTTTAAAAGGAAGGAATGCCCTTGGCACCGATTTTTATACCCCTTTCCAGACTTACTGGGATAATAATACCAGCGTGAACGGCTGGTCATCGATTGATGTGGTCGCAACCGAGAACGGTACGCAGGTGACCATCACTCCCAGCCAGGACCTGGTAGGACATCCGAAAAATATTCCTTTCACCGTTTCGCTTAACAAAGGAGAAACCTTTTCCGGCAGAGCTGCTTCGGGTTACAGCAAGAGCCACCCCGCCGGCTCTCACATCACTTCCAACAAACCCATTGCCGTAACGATTAAAGATGATTCCATACTGGAAGGACCGAATTACGATCTGGCAGGAGATCAGATTATTCCTGTAAGCCTTACCGGTAAAGAATACGTGGTGATCAAAAGCAGCACCGGCACGATCAATGACGACCGGGTTTTTATCTGCGCCACTCAGAACAATACCGACATTTTTATCGATGGAAACCCGGTGCCCGATACCACACTTTCAGCCGGAGGCACCTTCAGCTACCAGGTTACTAACCCCGCTTCCTACATCACGACTTCGCAGAATGTATACGTCTTTCATATGGCAGGCCTGAACGGAGAGCTCGCGGGCGCCCTGCTGCCGGCATTAGCATGCACGGGTTCCAGGGAAGTGCGCTTTACCAGGAATGTGACGAACGATCAGTTCAATGCTACGCTGAAGCTGAACATTATTGTCAAAGCCGGCAAAGAAGGTTACTTTAAGCTGAATGGGAATACGTCCAACATTCCCGCTTCTTCATTCACCGCTGTGCCCGGAAGCGGGGGAACATGGATGACAGCACAGATCTATGCTTCTTTCCTGATGATACCCGAAGGCTCGGTAGCTGTTATCACCAACGATTCTTCAGACTTTCACCTGGGCGTTACTTCCGGAGTTATCAATAAATCCTTTGAATACGGTTACTTCTCGGATTACGGAAGCCTCGATCTGGGCGTTGACCGCTTCTTCTGCAAAGGAGACAGTACGGAACTGGACGCGGGTATTATGGACAGCTATGTGTGGAGCAAATCAGGCCTGAGCATCGGCACCGCAGAAAGTATTACGGTATCTGATTCCGGACAATATTTTATAAAGACCACTAAGGGATTATGCACTTTCTACGATACCGTGAACGTGTATTACAACCCTGACATCACTCACACGATACTAGGGCCGGACACGACCATGTGCGCCGGACTGGATTACACCATCAAAACCGATACCATCTTCAGTTCTTACCAATGGCAGAATGGCAGCAAGTCAGCGACGCTCAAGCCTTCATCGGGAGGCATTTATTCGGTCAAGGTTTCGAACGTTTATGGCTGTACGAAATCGGATTCCATCCTGGTCACGATCAATCCGAATCCAACGCCGCACATCATCAATGCCAAAGAAACCGAAGGCTTCTGCAAAGATTCATCTGTTACCCTGGATGCCGGAGCCGGCTATGTGAAGTATTTATGGATGAACGGAGATTCGACCGAAGTATACAGCGGCAGGCATATTAACGAAGACAAATACTGGGTAACGGTGACTGATCTGAACGGCTGTACAGGAACGGATACACTCGAGCTGGATTGCAGCGTCTTTATTGAGTTCCCCAACCTGATCACACCGAACGGCGACAGCCTGAACGAAGTATTTTTCGTCAAAGCCCTGAAGCCGGGCAAATGGAGCCTGGAAGTTTTCAACCGCTGGGGCGACCGTGTCTATTTTAATAAGTCGTACGACAACACCTGGAACGGAAAGAATGACCACGACGGACTTTACTATTTCCATCTCAAACATGTCAAGGGAAAGGTAAACTATAAAAGCTGGGTGGAGATTATCAGAGATAGTGTCATTAGTCAATAGTCATTGGTCAATTGTCATTAGTTCTGACTGAGCGTAGGTCGAAGCAATCCCATGGATAATGCATTAAGCATGGGATTGCTTCGACCTTACATGGAATATAATTTTCAGGAAATTGGATAGTGTTTTTTTATAGATAAGTACCCTGTGTCTCGCAATGACGTAGTATGGCAAGTTTCTGCTCTCTTTTCCGAATGACCAATGACTAAATCCATTTGTTACTTCCCCAAGTCTTACGTAACTTAGAAGCTGCATTAAAATCGTTATAAGACATCATGGCATTAGACATTAGCGGAAAGATCATTAAGATTATGCCCGAACAAAGCGGGGCCGGAAAAAAAGGAACCTGGGTTAAACAGGAATTTGTTATTGAAACTGCGGAACAATATCCGAAGAAGATATGCTGTTCTGCCTGGGGAGACAAAGTGGATGCACTGAAAAGCTTTTCCATGGGAGATGCTGTAAAAGTATCCTTTAATCTGGAATCAAGAGAATATAATGAGCGCTGGTATACCGATGTAAGAGCCTGGAAAATAGAATCAGCTGAAAATGCCGGCAATTCAGGCAGTACTGCCAAAAGCAGCAGCTCTGCAAAAAAACAGGACGAGGGCGGCGATCCATTTGCAAACATTCAGGGGGAAGAAGATCTTCCGTTTTAACACACTTTATTTTTTATCAATTTGACTTTCGAAGAATTAAATTTACATCCCGACCTGCTGGCAGGATTATCGGCTATGTCTTTCAACAAGCCGACTCCCATCCAGGAACAGGCAATACCGGTTATCCTCAGCGGAAGAGACCTGATTGCATGCGCACAAACCGGGACTGGGAAAACAGGGGCTTATATTCTGCCCGTGCTGCATAAGATTGTCAGCGCTGAAAAAAGACATCTCAACACCATCATCATTGCCCCCACCCGGGAACTGGCTCTTCAGATTGACCAGCAGGTGGAAGGCTTTAGTTATTTTCTGGGCGTAAGCTCGCTTTCCATTTATGGAGGAGGAGACGGAAAAGCCTGGGACCAGCAGAAGAAAGCACTGAAAGAAGGCACCGACCTTATTATTGCCACACC
>JBJMLY010000491.1:0-3167 GCA_045805025.1 Cytophagaceae bacterium
AAAAATGAAAATGAAGAGCATAGTAAGCAAAAGTTTTTTAACAGGCATGGGGCTGATGTGCTTCTTTGTCCTGTTTAATTCTTTTTTACTAAAAGCAGCGAATGATTTTTCAGCCGATTTTCATGGTTCTTCTGCAGGAACCGGGATCAAAGCGAAGGCTTGCCATTGCCACGACCATTGTTCCTGCGATCTGAGCAGTTTTTCAATTGAAGAAGACGATAAGGAAGAAGACGGAAGAAGCGAAAGGACAAAAAAGAATAACTCATTCGCCACACTGGCAGAAGTGAGCGTATTTTACTCCCAGTCCCATGTAAACTATAGTACCCTCGCTCACAAATATCAATCCTACAAAGCATTACGCAGCATTTTTATTCAGCACTGCGCATTTTTAATTTAAGATATCCCTCTCTTTGCTTTTAACAGTAAAGCAAATTTTTGCTTATTCTTTCTTACAATAGTTTTACTAAACAATTAATTAATTATCCTTATGAACCTAGATGCAGTAATCAGTAATTTTACATCTGCCCCCGTCCTTTTCTTCTTCCTGGGACTTCTGGCAGTGTTGGTCAAGTCGGACCTTGAAGTTCCGCCGGCGATCGCGAAATTTTTCTCTTTGTACCTGTTATTCGATATCGGTATCAAAGGGGGTGAAGAGCTTTTTAAGAGTGGTTTTACAATCGAGATTCTTTATGTGGTTCTCGCTTGTATGGCCATGGCTATTGTAGTTCCCATTGTGGCGTTCAGAGTTCTGAGACTGAAACTTGACGTATATAATGCGGGTGCTATTGCGGCTACTTATGGTTCGGTGAGTGCCGTAACATTTGCGACGGCCCAGTCTTACCTTGTTGGTCAGCACATAGACTCTCACGGGTACATGGTTGCTGGTATGGCTTTGATGGAATCTCCGGCTATTGTGATCGGTCTGTTCCTGATCCGCTCCAATGTTAAAAATACACCTGACCAGATCAAGGAGGGAGCCAGTCATGGCGGAATGAAAGAAGTATTAAGAGAAGCTTTCTTCAACGGATCGATCGTTCTGCTGGTGGGTAGTTTGATTATCGGATATCTTGCCGGAGAAAAAGGCGAGCATGATCTGCACTCATTCGTATCCGATATCTTTAAAGGAATGCTGTGTCTGTACCTTCTTGATATGGGACTTGTAGCAGGAAGCAGAATGTCGGCGCTTAAAGAGTCAGGAGTCTTCCTGGTGATTTTCGGTATAGTAACTCCGATTATTAATGCAGCCATTGGAATAGGCATTGCTTATTTCCTGCATCTTGGACAAGGCGACGCTCTGCTTTATACCGTGCTTTGCGCCAGTGCTTCGTACATAGCGGTTCCAGCAGCGATGAGAATGGCGGTTCCGCAGGCCAACATGAGCTTGCTCTTGCCTATGTCGCTCGGAGTCACTTTCTCCTTTAACATCGTGGTTGGAATTCCAACTTACTTAAGTTTAATTCAAATGCTGGGTATTAAATAATATGAAAAAAGTAGAAATTATCATCGAGAGCATCTTTCTTGACAGGATCATAAAAGAGCTTGACGAAATCGGAGTTGGTGGTTATACTGTGATAGATATTATCAAAGGGAAAGGCCAAAGGGGAGGCGTTGTCAAAACGTATGGCATTACAGGAGTTTACAAAAACAGCTATATGTTTGCCATAGTATCGGATCCGGAACAAAAGAAGATCGTCGATAAAGTTACACCCATCATCAAAGAGTTGGGCGGAATATTAATATGTTCCGAGGTAACGTGTTTTTACGCATAATGTAGTATCCGGAGGCTCTCTTGTATAGGCAGAGAGTCTCCGGTTTATTTCCAGGAGAGTTTCCTCTCCGAATCAGAAAAAGTATTTACCATTTAAAAACTCGAAATGAAAACATATTTATTCATGTTTTTGTGTGTGCTGGGACTTTATAGTGTCTCATCAGCACAAACTGATACCGCAAAGAAGACGGAGGCTCCCAAACCTGTTGTCAAGCCGGACAAACCTTTGAAATTTAATCTGAATGAGGACGGCTCTCATTATTTTCAGGTGACATTTCTGAACCAGACCTGGCTCCGGGAGAACCAGAGTAATCCGGGTACGACGGTTTTAGGAGATGGCGCACCATGGACTTTCGATATCGGGCTGCGGAGAACGCGTATCCAGATGTTTGGCCAGATAACAGACCGGGCTTTCTTTTACATGCAGGCCGGACAAAACAACTTTAATTTTATGTACAACGGGCAGGGGGCAAACAATAGAATTGTTTCCTTCTATATACATGATGCCTTGTGCGAGTATAGACTTAGCAAGAAGAATCAGCTTAAACTGGGCGGAGGACTTACCATTGCCAATGGTCTTTCAAGGTTTTCCAATCCAAGCGTAGGTACGATTATGGCGCTTGATGTACCGGTCTTTGCTCAGGCTACCGTTAATCAGACCGATCTGTTCTCAAGAAAACTTTCTGTTTATGCAAGAGGCCAGGTTGGCAAACTGGATTACCGTCTTGTGCTGAGCGATCCTTTTCCTGTGAATACAGCAGGAAGCCTGGCTCCGGGAGCCCCGGCTCCGACCAAGCCGACATCTACGGCATCTAATTTCGCTTTCGTGGGGCATAACCTTCAATACCAGGGTTATTTCATGTGGCAGTTTTTTGAACACGAAGGACATAATACTCCATACATGACCGGTACTTATCTGGGGAAAAAGAAAATTTTCAACGTAGCTGCCGGGGTGATTTATCAGCCTAAAGCTACATGGAGAAAAGCAGATACCAGTGCCACAGCTCCTACGGTCTATGACGATATGCTCCTTATTGCCGGAGAAACTTTTCTGGATACATACATAGATAAAGAAAAGGAAAATGCAGTGACTGCATATCTTGGATATTTCAATCTGAACTATGGGAAAAATTATGTGAGAACACAGGCGCAGATGAACCCGGCTGATCCGAAAGTGAGCGCAGCACCTTTTTCAAAATCAATTAGCGGGGGTGGTAATGGATGGCCGATGTGGGGAACGGGTCAGGTGATTTATGCTCAGGCGGGATATCTCTTCAGAAAAGATCTTCTGGGAAGTCATGGAACGCTGCAGCCTTATGCCTGCTATCAGAGAAATATGTACAAAGCCCTGGCTGATCCTGTAAATGTATACGACTTAGGATTCAACTGGCTGATGAAC
>JBJMLY010000492.1:0-4247 GCA_045805025.1 Cytophagaceae bacterium
CGGGTTACGGGAAGCCTTTATTGTATTGTGTCTCCCTTCTGCTTTTTATGTTTTCATGATATTTTCCATATGGAGGTCTGAGCGAAGAGATATTTATGAAAGCATGTGGAAGAACCTGATTGAAAATAACAAACCCCCTGAATAGTATTAATACATAGAACACTAAATCAATTAGCTATATGAACGAAGACGTTGTTAAAATCAATGACCAGTATTACATTCTTGCGAGTTCTGCTGTTGCAGAACAGAAAGCGATCGCTTTAAAGTCCGACGATTCCTTTGCCATTATTGATAAGTATGGAGATTTTAAATCCATCGGCGAGAGCTCCTTCGGACTGTACTATAAAGGAACGCGGTTCCTTTCAAATATGGAGTTAAAAATCGCCGGCGAGAGTCCCTTTATTTTAAGCTCTATGCTGAATGAGGAAAATGAAATGCAGACTGTGAACCTTACCAACAGCAGCACGAGTGCCTATGGCACAGAAGGCCAGCTCGATAAAGGTACTGTTCATATACAGAGACAAAAATTCCTGTGGAAAGATGTGTATTATGAAACACTCAGATTCTGCAATTATGGCCTTAGCCCTACCACGTTGAGGATTTCATTTTCTGTTGACGCTGACTTTAAAGATGTTTTTGAAGTACGTGGCATGAAAAGGGAAAAAAGGGGACACATGGAGCCTACTTATTACTCAAATAATGAAATGACATTTGTTTATAACGGACTGGATTCCATTAAGAGAATAACCAGGGTCAGGTTTACTCATTCTCCTGTTTTCATGGGCGATAAGCGAGCTGAATTCGATATATATCTTGAGCCCAACCAATTTGTGTTTTTTGATGTTTCCGTCTCATTTCAATTAGGTGATTCTTTTATAGAAGCACTTCCTTCACTCGAAGCAAAGGCCAGAATGATCGAAAGAATGAATTATTTAAAAGGATACGCCAGCGATATTGTTACATCCAACAGCCAGTTTAATGAGTGGATCAAACGATCAAGGTCTGATCTGTACACGATGATCACTGAAATGGAGACGGGGCTTTATCCGTATGCCGGAATTCCATGGTACAGCACACCTTTCGGACGGGATGCCATTATTACCGCTTTGCAAACCTTATGGCTTACACCGATGGTTGCTAAAGGAGTATTGAAATACCTGGCACAGACCCAGGCTAAAGAGTACAACGAAGCGGAGGATGCAGAACCGGGAAAAATTTTCCACGAAAAAAGAGAAGGTGAGATGGCTAATACCGGCGAAGTGCCTTTCAAAATGTATTATGGTACCATTGATGCTACACCATTATTTATATGTCTGGCGGGCGCTTATTTTGACAGAACAGGCGATGTGGAGACCATTCGTGAAATCTGGCCGAATATAGAACTGGCACTGGAATGGATCGATAAATATGGAGATAAGGATGGGGATGGCTTTATCGAATATCAGCGTAAAAGCGAAGGAGGCTTAGGTAATCAGGGTTGGAAAGATTCCTGGGATGCCATATTTCATGAGGATCATTCTCTTGCACCAGCGCCCATTGCTCTGTGTGAAGCGCAAGGCTATGTTTACTGGGCAAAAATGAAAGCCGCGCAACTCGCCATATTGTTTGGTAATCTTGAAAAAGCGGAAGCGCTCAAGCAACAGGCCGCTGATCTGAAAGAAAAATTCGCGCAGCAATTCTGGTGTGAAGAAAAACAAACGTTCGCTATTGCACTGGACGGAAATAAACGTCAGTGCAAAGTTTCCAGCTCAAATGCCGGGCAGTGTTTGCTTACCGGTATTGTTAAGGTGGAACACGCAGAAAAGCTTGCCAATACATTGATGGATTACAAGATGTTTTCAGGATGGGGTATAAGGACAATAGCGACCAATGAAGTTCGCTATAATCCGATGTCATATCATAATGGTTCTATCTGGCCTCACGATAATTCTTTGATTGCCATGGGTCTTGCCAGATACGGTTTTCATGACCAGTCAAATGAAATTTTTTCTGCAATTTTTGAAGTTGCGAAAAATGTGGAATCCTACCGCTTACCCGAATTGTTTTGCGGGTTTGAAAAAGTCCGGAATGAAGGAATGGTCAACTATCCTGTCGCTTGTTCCCCTCAGGCCTGGGCGGTCGGTAGTTCATTCTTATTCCTGCAGGCTTGCCTTGGTATTCGTATCCTTGCACGTGAGAGAACATTGGTGTTTTATAAGCCTACTTTGCCAGAATTCCTGGATGAGGTAACCATCACAAATTTAAGGATCAATGATTCTGTGTTAATCTTGCAGGCAAGAAGAAGTGGCTCCAAAGTGCTTGTTAACATTCTGTCTTTGACCGGGCCCGAAGTTGCTGTGAAAGTAGTTCAGGAATTTCCTGCTCCTGTTATTTCTGATCCTCATTTGATGGAATATAATTATTAAGAAATAGAAGGAATCGATTTTAAAAAAAGAGGCTGCCTAGGGGCGGTCTCTTTTTATTTATCAGATTAAAGCATCGTCTGTGACGGTGGTAATGTTTAGAGGCTATGCCGTACTTTTTTGTGTCATGCTGAGTACTTACAGTATAAACTTCGTCGAAGCATTCAGGATAATAACGCAGATCTCTCTTTAATATACAAACTTTCGACTACGCTCAAGGTGACAATACTACTTACTTCCTTTGGTGGGGTGTTTACTCATTTTAAATTTAGCCGGGAGGAAATCAAAGTAGGATCTTATTACATAAGAACAAACTGAAATCTTGTCTGGAAGAACTGCGTGGCTCCTTTCAGGTTAAAACGGTCGAGTACGCCATAGCCATAAACAAATTCGATGCGTACACTCTTGTTTACATACCAGTTGATCATGGGTGTTATCTTCCATAAATCACCTCCTGGCAATAAACCTTTATTTGTATTGAAAAAGGAATAATGTAAAACTAATTCCCATGCTCCTGCTCCTCCCTTGAAAAGTGATTTTTCAGGTTTAATAAAATAGAATACACTGTTATCGCTCAGGTACGGCCTGGTTTCTCCGGTAAGGAAATAACTCAGTACAAAGTCACCGCCCGGGTAGGTCGGATTTCCTGCTTGCGCAGAATGAAAATAATGCCAGTTTATTTCTGATCCGAGCATAAAAGGACCTTTGCGGTAATAGGCTTCTCCTCCTATGGAAGAGCTATGGTCCGATCCGAATATACCTGTGTCTATAAAGTAGGGTGCAGGATTGGATTCAGGTTTGGATCTTACCCTGAATTTTCCATCATCCGGCCTCGCGTATCTGAAATTAATTCCGAGATGAAGCAAAGGGCTTACATTGTCTGTGAAAATAGGCCTCCACCCGATTCTTCCTGAATATTGCCAGTCCCAGGTGGCGAAGCGGGAGTTTTCATAAATAACATCGCTGAATGCCCCCATAGACCAGAACAACTTTGGTTTGGGCAGATATCCATACCACCGGATGCCATCCGTCATAATAGGGATAAGGTCAAGGGACATTTGTCTTTCGTTTCCCCAGGTGGAGTAACCGTTCTGGACTTTGTTGAGAGAATATCCTTCTTTCATTCGGCCGACAAATACTTTACTTTTTAATTCCGGAAGATCTATTTGTAATCCTGTTTCCCGAAAAGTCCATGCCCGATTTACTCCATCAAACATAATGGCTGCCTTCCAGATAACCTCTCTCTTTCCTTTGAAGCGTCCATTGGCAAAAAAACGAAAATCCCTGAATTTAAATTCGTCCTTGAGTACGACTCCCGCCGAATCCATTTGTGCTTTGCCTGTTTCATTCTGTTTATAGGCAGCATATTCATGAATAAACCCAATGCCTATTCTGGCTGTAGTGAATCCTAAATTAATTTCATTCCATGCTCTTTTTTTGACAGGTGTCGTATCAGTAGCCATGTTCAGGTCCTGAGAAAAAAGATTTAAGGAGAACACGAAAGAGAAAATTACTGTCAGTAATAGTCGCCGATCCTTGATGTAAATCCGGGTGTTTTTTTTCATAGCTGTTGGAGAGTAGAAAAGTTGTTGATCCACAACCGCACTTGCAGGTCTTTGTTTATGAGAAATGGAGCTACTGTTCTTCGAAGGTGATGTATTTTTATCCATCAGAAAAAATCAGCAAAATAATAATTCCGTATAAAGCACGATGAGCCGTTAAATCCCTTGCTCCTTCGGGATAAATATCATTCTGTCGAGATCAATTCGGGATAAAAAAACTAAAATGATAATAGCATGAGAAACATTACAAAATATCTAAAGTTATGATCCTTAAAATAATCAG
>JBJMLY010000493.1:0-8399 GCA_045805025.1 Cytophagaceae bacterium
GCGAAGCCTGCGACCTTGTCACCATCTAGGGCAATGATCTGCGGCGCGGCTCTGTTCATTTCATTCAGCGCTTCCGATGTATGCAGTACACTGAGAAACCCGTTATCGAGCGCTTCTTTCTCAGAGATATTCCCTTTATGATTATTTTTCTGGATTTTCAGAATCTCAAGGAGCTCTTTCTCTTTTGAAACTGTAGTGATATTTATCATCGTATTTTTACAGGCTTCGGGCTTTTACTCTTGCATCATTCAGGGCGCTTTCGTTGTCTGATTCGAGTTCAGCGATACTCTTGATATACCCCTGAATTTTTTCTTCCTGCCGATGCAGCTCGCCACGTTCCCCCAGACTCAGCGACTTTTTTATTTTTTTTCTGATCCCGCGAAGTTCTTTCTCGCCCATATCTTTAATTTCATCGGCATAGGTTTCGTTTTTCATAAGCAGTCTGACGGCGACAGCAGGATTGTACCAGCTGGCATTTCGGTCTGCAAAATTGAGGGCCCTGTTATAATTTTTGATGAAACGGTTTAAATGAGCAGGGATATAACTGCTGTCTGCTTTCAGTGCTGAAGTCAGGTACAGATCAGCCGAACTGTTTTCCAGCGCCCAGGGTCTTTCATTATAAATGTCGGCCGAAGTATGAGTGCGGAAGCAGGCTTCCTTTTCCGGGTTATCAATGCAATAACTTTTGCTCATATAAGCAAAATGCTTGTGCTCTTTATAGTCAAGGGTCAGATCAAAGACGGCCAGAGGCAGACCAATCAGCAGGGCAGCCACAACCGCCCGTACATAATTTTTATATCCTTTGTAAGGTAAACCTTCGTTGAAGAGCATTTTTTTTAACTTCTCACCCAGAATTTTATTCAGCAAAGGATTGCTGTGTTTACTCAGATAGGCCATGGCCGTCACTTCGTTGGATCTGGTATTTTCTCTATACTTTCTTAATTTACGGATGAGGTCTTTCTTTTTTCCAGCTTCCGGATTCTGCATAAGCTCCGTCACAATCACGCTCATCATCAGGTGATCATAGCTCAGAAGGGTCTTGTCTTCCGGAATATTTTTTATCAGCAATTCATTAATCTTTCTGACAAGCATAAGCTGCCGCTGGCTGGCTTTTTCTTCCTCCAGAAGGTGTTGCCTGACCGAGTCCGGAATTTTTCCACGCCTGAACCAGGAGAGGCTTACCAGCTTTTCAATATTTTCTTCTGTAAGCAGGTTGTTGCCAGGTTCGGAAAGCAGCTTTCCTATATATAACGTCAGATCCCAGGAAAGGCTGTGGTAGATGCAGCATCCTGCAATCCATGAATAAAGCGTGGCTTTGCCGCTGCCAGGTATATCGTATGCTATTTTCAGATCGAAGATCACATCATTCAGGGGCCGGCTCATATCGAGACGTGCAAGTTCAGGACCAGCGGACTGGTCTTCTACGCTGGTCTTTTTGCCGGTTTCAATATGCTCCATCAGGTCATCAAAGGCGTTGATGTCAGCCTTCAGGAGAATAAAGCGATCTGCCAGCAGAATTTCTTTATCTCCCCATTCAGAAGGCGACCGGTATGTTAAAATAGCCCGATGCTCCCAGTTGCTCAGAATTTCCGTCCAGGGTGCCAGCTCTCTTTTCCGGATAAAGTTATGACCGTTTCCAAGAATGATAAGTCTGTGATCCGGATAATGATAAAGCAGGTAATTCAGATTTACCGGTTTGGACAGGCTGTTTTTCCAGAGTGATTCCATGCTGCTGTTGTAATAAAAGCAATCCATGTGCACGTCATTTTTCTGCAGCAGGCCCAGCAGATGTTCAAACCATGCCATTTGCTGGTTAAGACTCTGACTTTTGTCTATGAGCACCAGAAACTCGGAGGACTTGCTGCGGGAGCTGAAGCGCAGGTCGATCATACCCTTATTGCGGATCGTCGCGTCTACCGTAGCCGGCAAATCGATTTCCACGACATTCGATTCGATCCGCTTACGCATTTTTACAGCTGCCGAATAGAATTTTTCTGACAGGTCGATTTTTATTTTTTCATCAATGATCAGGGATTTTTCGGGGCCTGGATTTTTATTTTTTCTTTTCAGGGAGCTCAGCTTGTTTTTATACGACAGATAAAGCTCAATGCCGATGAAGAAGGCGGCAATAGCGACAATGATCCAGCATTTAAAAAGAAATCCGTTTTCATGCCACCAGGGAGATGAAAGCTGAAAATAGCTGATGTCAGGATCTATGAATTTTTTATATTGAATAACGCTCCTTGCCGGGCTGCTGTGAGGTCTCACAGGGTTCAGTTTAATATCGGTTTGTGTAAGTTCTTCGTCCGGATAAGATGACTTCGGGCTTTCAGGGAGTTTAATGCTGAATTCCTCTTCGGCAGGTTTTCGCGAATCAATATAAAAGCGGATAAAGAAAAGAGTAAAGCCTATCAGAAGAAGAAAGACAATGATGGTTATGAAAGCCTGCCGCTGTAATTTATTTTCCTGCTCTTTATACTTCCATTTTTTTGTGGTTGACTTATCGGCTGCCTTGTTCTGAACAGGAATAGCAGGGCTGAAGTGTTTGTCGAATACTTCGTAGAAGATCACCTGCTCCTCTTCCGTGACGGCGATTAGCGGACAAAGCAGGAATTTCAGGGTTCGGATATCATGTTCAGAAGAAAGGATCTTTTTAAGATCCAGAAGGGTTTCGACGCCGATTTTCAATCCTTTTTCACGAAGCTCATCCAGAAATTCAGTGAGCGGGAAATACTGGGGATGGTTCATGGCTGTATCAGACTGCTCCGGCCATGGCATGCAATACTTTCAGATCTTCTTCGGTTTTGGCAAGCACATTATATGTTTTTGCCAGGCTTACTTTTGCTTCGGCAGTGGCGTATTTGTAATTCTCGATCTGGGATTCCGGCAGTCTGAGCTTCTCCAGAAGCGTGATCCAGTTAAGAAGTTCTGCCGTTCCCGGTTTTTTTCTTTTAAGGACCGAACGTATCATCATGAAATGCGGAATAATCGCCGACTTCATGGCCTGATCTGAATAGAGGCTGCTTTTTATTTTAGCGCTTACAATTCTGAAAAGCTCTTCTTCGGTAGGAAAGCTCAGATGGTAATAGATACATCGTCTTAAGAATGCATCAGGCATGTTCTTTTCAGAATTGCTGGTCAGAATGATCACCGGCCTTTTGAATTTGGTGATGCGGTAGCTTTTGTTGACTTCGGGAACATCGAAAGCAAGCTCTTCCAGAATATTAAGAATATCGTTGGGAAGGTCGCGCGGAGCTTTATCAATTTCGTCGATCAGCACGACCGTTCGTTCGCGCGACATGATCGCTTTTCCTAAGGCCTGATACCGTATGAATTTCTTTTCGACTTCTTCATCGCTCAGGCTGGAGTTCTTGCTTTGAACATACTGGAAGTGGCCGAGGGAATCGTATTTATAGAAGAGGTCACTGGCCTTGGAGCTTGTTCTTGTGTTGAAGACCAGCGGGGCCTCAAGACCAAAATTGTGAGCGATGCTGTAGGCCAGCTGTGTTTTTCCGGAGCCCGGCTCCCCGGTAAGTAGCAGAGGTTTTCCCAACGATATGGCCACATTCACCGCATTCTTCAAGGCTTCAGAGGGAATATAAAGGGCCGGGGCATTCAGATGCTCATCTTCGGTAAAGTCGGGCATTTGCACTGGCTGTGTAGACGGATAAAGGTTAAAAGATTGATCGGAATTCATAATTCGTAATTAATGCAGCTATAATTTAAGCAATTGCCATTGAAACTAAAATGGATCGGACTTTACCAGATGACAAAATCGTTGTTAAGATTCTGAATTCGGGAAGTAGGCTTTTGCTTGCCTCCGGTCAGCTCGCTTACGTTTTTCTGCAGATAATTCTGCAATTCCGAAAGCATAATGGTCCCGTCCTGGTTTAAATCAGCTTCTTTGTTTTTCAGCCCTTTAATCAGCGAGTAAGTGAATACGCCGTTCTTCCATTGCTCTCCCTCCATGGCATATTCGGCTCCGCCGGCGCTTGAAATGATCGTGGTGCCCGTGCTTTTACGAAGGTCGGTAAAAAGATCCTTCATCAGTTCAAATGAATTTTCAAGACCTACTCTGGTTACAACCGTATTTCCAAATGCCCTGAAGCTTACTTCACCTTCTTCCGTTTTTTCTTTGATGGCTAGTGTTACCTCTTCTTTGTCGACCTCTCCGCTGTGGCATGCGTCGATCAGGATTGTTTTATTCCGGGCTGGAATTCCGTCCAGCAGGTCTTCGAGCTTCTCATAGGCTAACCCGCGATGTGAAGGGTTGTTAAAGTCCACGTCGTATGTGGCCAGGTAATAGTCCAGGTTTTTGTCCAGCAGCCCGTGTCCTGCCACAAAGAGGATCACATAATCGTCAGGTTTAGTCTGCAGCAGCTTTGCTTTAAGAGCGGCGATATTTTCCAGGGTTGATTTTTCATTCACCAGCGATTCCTGATGAATGGTCCCGAAGAGATCGGTGCGGGCCTGAAACAGACTGACCATATCCTGCGCATCTTTGCCGGCATATTTAAGGTTCATTCTTTCGTCCTTGTAGTTCGAAGTGCCGATGGAATAAATATACAGGTCGGGCTTTTGGTTTTTTGCCTCGTACGATATTTCGAATGATTCTTTCAGAGACTCCACGCCCTTGCTGTTGAGCACGGAAACAGAAATCCTGTTTTTACCGTTGCTTAGCGGCAGGTTTTCAGTAAAGCTGTATTCCGAGGTGTTTTTTGCCGTAAGAGAAATTCCGTTTCTTCCGTGAACAGGCACATCGTTGACATACACATTCACCCGGTCCAGTTTGTATTTGTCATCCCATACTTTGATCCCGAAGCTCAGGTCTTGCTGATGATAGACCGACTCGGAAGGATAAGTCAGCTCGGCCATCGGAAAATGAAAATCGTTGTTGAACATCTCAGGCGAGAAGCCCATGCGTTTGAGTCTTTTCTGGTAAGCCCTTTTGTAAGATCTGATTAATGCAGTATCTGCATAGCCCAGGCGTTCCAGTACGATGTCGGGGCGATTGAACTGAAGATCGAACTGGTCGAAAGCAAAGAGTTTGGTTCCCTGTCTGAATGCTACTGCCTGCATTCCGTCCTTGGTGCCTTTGTAATAATTGTCGGGAGTAAAGATCAGGTAATTGGAAGAGTCAAGGCTGATGAATGTGGCAACCTGCTCTCCTTTGTCTGCATCCCAGAGTATGAGTTTTGAATCGTGCGACCCGGATACCAGGTGCCGGCTGTTGTCGGAGACATCCAGTCCTTTTACGCTCAGACTATGAGCCTTGAGAAGTTTAAGGGAGTCTCCGTTGGATTCATTCCATTGCACAATATCTCCGTTGAGGTATCCGGCATAGAGTAATGTACGTGCTGGTTTGTATGCCAGCGAAAGTATTGGATTGGGTGGGAGGATGGGCGTATTGAATTCCCGGACCGGAGTGTAGTCGGTGCTTTTCAGCACAGAAATGACTCTGTGGTCCCCTATAAAAAATTTTCCTGCGGCCGGGTATAATTTTACTACCGGATGTCCGATGGGTGTGAATATGGAAGGTTCCTGTTTTCCGGAGTTCATGTTCCAGCGGTTCACAGAGTCGATGGAACCTGTGTAAAGGTATTTTCCATCGCCGGAGAACAGAACCGAATTGACCAAGGTGGAATGGCTATACAGCAAGCGGGGCTGGCCGCCGCCCACAGGGAATAGTTTTACCTTGCCATTGAAACTTCCGGTCGCTATATTTTTTTTATCAGGGCTTATGGCGATAGTCTGGGTCCATGTTTCCGTATTTCTCCATTTGGCCAGCAGGGAAAAGCTGCCGGTGTTGTAGAGATACGTAACAGAATCTGCTCCGCAGACTGCCATCATACTTTTGTCCTGCGAAAGGCAGAGGTCGAAAAGCGTAGTGGTTTTTCCCGGGGTGATTCCCTTCATGGTGCCCGAACGAAGGTCCCAGATCTTGAGCGGCCTGTCAAGAGTTCCGCAGAATGCGGCGGAAACGATGTAGTGGTTGTCTGCGAACAGCGCCTTGTTCATCATATAAAAGGAGCCTCTCAGGTATTGAATGGTCTTTCCTGAAGAAAAGCTGCAGACTCTGATGGATGGACCTTTTATGTCGGACTGCGCCGAGGCAAAAACAGGCTGCTGGCTGCTGCTGCTTATCTTTCCGAAAGCAAAAGGCTGGGAACTGACCGGATTACCGGAAGCGATGTCGATGATTTCGAGTGTAGGGCGGGAGTTTTTTATCTGGCTGACAGCTATAGACTTCTGGTCTGCAGAAATACCGTGTGAATAAATCATATCGGCGCGGTGTGTGAAAATAATTTTGCCGCTGCCTGCTTCAAAAATGTATACCGCATCCGAGGAATTGACAGCAATACGATCCTGGCTGAAAGAAAGCGTGATGCCTGAGGAAGGACTGAAAGAAGGGATTTTGAGTTGCTTAAGAGCTTTGCCCGTCTTTGTATCGAAAATTCCAACCATGCCATCAATGCCTGCTGCCGCAAGCATGCTTCCATCTTTGCTGAAAGCAATAGCACCCGATAATTTGTTTTCCTTAATTTCCCAGACTGTAGCTCCCGTCTGGTAATTTTTTACCGCAATGCCCAGACCGCAAAACGCAAGAATCCTATCGGCAGGGTGTACGGTAATAGCGGCGGCATAGTTGAGCGGAGATTTTGAAATGGCATGCCGTACAGTTCCGTCTTCAATGCTCCATATTTTGATCGAATCGTTGCTGTCAAAGCCGCAGATTGTTTTTCCGTCGTGGCTAAAATATACATTTCCCATTCCGGTGTAAGCGGTTACGATGCTTCTGAATTCCTTTCCTGATTTGAGGTCCCAGACCTTAATGACTTTATCCAGTCCGAAGCTGGCAATGTACTTTCCATCCGAAGAAAATGAAACAGAATTGATCATTGCCGAATGACCGTTTTGTACTATAAGATCCACAGATTGATTCTGAGCTATTGAAGAATTATGTAGCAGACAGAGACAGAAGATTAATAAAGCAAAATACCTCATCAGACCAGTTTAGGACAACCTTCAATATACAAAGATTATGGCTTTATAGGATCAGGAAAAGGTCGACCCGAAAAGCTATTTTTTAAGAAGCTGAATAAATGATTTATGAAGTTTTGCCTAAAAAATTAGATTAAATAGGTAAAAAATATATAAATAAGTAAAAAATTGGTCAAAATTCAGACCTATTTTTCTTAAAAACGTATAAAATTCTATATATGAACATAAATAAACGAAATGAGAAGGTTGAATGGAAAATCAGTTGATTCATCGGGATTTTTTTATTTGGTATTCAATTTCTCGTATAGAAAGAAAACTGCCGTACCAAGTAGTTTCCTCGTCGAATGTTCTTTTGTATTTATTTGGTTTTTAAGTAATTGAATTTAAATATCATTGTTTTTAAAGTTCTTAATATTTTCAGAATCATTTGACTATTAGATAAATACAGGTCGCAAGATGCCGGAAAGCAGGTTTCCTTTTGGGTAAGGGGAGTATCAACAGATAAGAGAAATTAAAGAGTGCTAAAAAATACAGTTATGAAACACATTTTACCCCTTATCATGTATGTTACCCTTTTTTTAAGCCTGACCGATGTCAAAGCTCAGGTTTCCCCTTATTCCCTTTCTCCCGATTGGTATTTTGGGCAAGGAGGACGTCTTACTTTTCCTACAGGAAGTTTTAAGACATCCGGCACTCCTGCGGCAAGCACGATGCCTACCAATAACTCCGTAGGAGTGGAGGGATCCACCAGCATCTGTTTTAACAATGGGGCAGTCGCTTTGTATACCAATACCATGCAGGCCTACAACGCTAATCCTGCGAATGCAAGCTGGGCTAATTTTATAAGAAATTTTAATACAGATGGGACATGTGCCGGATCATCCACTGGCGGCGGAGTCGCTTTTCCCGATCCCGCAAGTCCGACCAATGCATTTTACTTAATATTGGCTAACGACGTAACATCGGGAGGCTGCGCCAATAAGGGGGTTAATCAATATAGATTTACCGGTACCGGAACAACGGTTGCCTATAGTTCGGGCCCTGTCAATATCGCTCTGGATGCCTTTGCAGGAGAAGCCATCACGCTGGGGACCGATGGAACAGGAGGATATTGGGTTGTTATACATAATAAAGGAACGGCAAATACATTCAGGGTATGGCATTATACAGCAGGGGGTATTACTGGTCCGACCGATTATACCGTGGGTGCAGCGGTATCCGATGTTTCAGTCAATCAGTCTTATTTAAAAATAAGTCCTTGCCAGGATAAGATCGCTTATCACTCCGGTGGTATTCTGGTGGTAAACAGTTTTAACCGAACGACCGGAGCGGTGGGTGCGGAGCTTCGCCGCATCACTCCTCTGGATCATGGCGTCGGTCTGGAGTTCTCGCCTGAC
>JBJMLY010000494.1:0-3264 GCA_045805025.1 Cytophagaceae bacterium
CCACGCCATCCCTCCTCTTTGCCCCAGCGCAGGTACTCTGTAGCGTAGAGAAAAAAGTAAATAGGCGCGTAGGCAAAGCACATGTTGGAAACTATGATAAAGACGGTTCTGATGTGAGAATAATGATTCCAGTCCCTGACAAGAACTCCCACCACAAGCCCCGTAAAGAAAACGAAAATAGGAACATGAAGGGCCAGGCCTTCTTTCAGGTTTCCAATAATCGTGAATATGACGACGACGATAGTAAGAAGTCCGACATAGACATAGCTTAAAATGAATTCCCGCAACCTTACGTTTTTGAAAATGAACAGAAAAATGGCAAAGACCAGGGCCACATGAAAGCAGATCAGGGACCTTGTAGCCAATCCTTTTATTTTGCGGCTCGTCGAACTCAGGAGCGTATCGTGAACCCTGCTGATGCTGTAGTTATTGATCACCGAAGCGCCTGCAGGTTCTACTACCGGAGTAAACTGATTAAGTTTATATTGTTTCAGAATGGTTTCGGGATCCTGAAATGTAACCGGATTGGTATAATCGTAATCCCTTCCGTCATTCCCATAATTTTCATACTTTTTGAAGACACGGATAAAATTCTTTATTTCCATCAGTCTTTCAGCATCCGTTTTCGGGACAAGCTGGTATTTGATGTAACGCAGGTAGTTTGTTTCTGAGCTATAATAATCTTCGTCTTCTGTCAGGTAATCGATACCTGTGAAATAGAGCTTCGGACCTACAGCATTTCTGGCAGGATATTCTGATGATTTCTGTCTGCTCATAAATTCATCCAGCATTGGCTGCACTACCTGGGAATAATATTCTTCCTGGTTGCGGTAGTTCTCCTGATACACCGCATTGATCTCCATGAATTTCTTAAATGTGGCATCATCGGGAAAATAGCGATAATAGGAAAAGTCATCCATGATGTAATGCCTTCCCTTGTTATAGATAACCGTTTCTTCCTTTATCTCTTCGGAAGAAATGACGCCGCTTTTACGGAAGTCGATCACGAGTGGAAAGAGAACCACCTGCGTAAGACAAAGAAACATCACCACCACATAGGCCAGCTGTTCCATAGTTCCATGAAAAAGAACAGGCTTTCCGAAACTCTTGGTAGCATTAAACCGGATCAGCAGGAAACCGTAGAGAAAGAACTGCATGATGCCGATCAGCACACCGATAGAGCCGACGGCAAATTCATCGTCGGATCCCGAGAACTTGAGGGGATACAGCAAAGGAACCGGTAGTGTAAAGACCAGAATCAGCAGCCAGAGCCAGAGGATCTGAGGCAACTGCAGCTGCCATCCCAGTACATTGTTTCTAAGCATTCCATCGTTAACCCTGTGTATAAAAGCGGGAGTAATACTATTTAAAAAGCGTTTCATCGGTGCTGATTATAATTTAAAAAATTGTTTGGTAGAGGTGCTGATATCTCTGAAGTACTTGATCGTATATCCGGATGAGATCAGGTCTTTGAGCAGGTCGGAAGAGCTTACATCGCGTTCGGTCGTAACGGTAACAGTACTTCCGTTATCGGTAAAATAATAGGCTTTGTCCGAAAAGGCCTGCTGAAGCGAAGATGCCGTAAAATCTCCGGCCAGCTCAAAAATATTTCCTTCCCGCTCCGACATGAATTCCTGGGTGCTGCCGCTGTAGTCGCATTTACCATTGCGCAGAAAAATAATACGGTCGGTTACATGCTCCACTTCAAAGAGTTGCTGTGAGCTCAGGATCACTCCTACCGGATTTCTCAGGGAGCGCGCGATGTTTTTCAGATCCTGGAGGATCCATTGCTGGGCATTGATATCAAGATTGGCCAGGGGCTCGTCCAGCACGAGAATTTTCGGAGACCACACGAGCATTTTAGCCAGTTCGAACCTGAGCTTATAGCCGCTCGAAAGTTCGTTCCATCCGAGATCGGAAAAGTTGGAAAGTCCCATTCTGTGAATGACAAACTCAACCGCCTTTTCATTTTCCCGTCCATGAATGCCGTGCAGGCAAGCTGCGTACTGAAGATTTTCCTTCAAGGTACCCTGCCAGCGCTCCAGGCGCTGCGGGATATAGGCAATGTGGTGCTTGATCAGATAATTATCGTCTACCTCCCGTCCATCGAACGAATAGCTCAGACTTCCGGAGTCATAGCTGAGCAGACGCGCCAGTATCCGGAGAAGAGTGGTTTTCCCGTTTCCGTTCTCACCCACGATGCCGGTGATCTCTCCTGGTTTCAGAACCGTATTCACAGCCTCAAGCCTGAAGTTTCCGCTGCCGGAATATCTCTTTTCAATACGTTTGGCGACCAGAAGTTCTTTATCCGGATAGCTCTTCTTCAACTGTTCTTCTATTTCAGCCAGAGAAACTCCTCTGACCTGCTGAACAATCTCCCTGGCCGTTGCCAGTATCTCATCGGCCTGCGCATCGGGTATATCGGAACTGCCTAATTCCCTGAGAGCATTGTATTTTTTGCGAAGGGCAATGGTATCATCGAATAGAACACTGTTACCCAGGTAATCCCGGGTAAAATCCATCAGTCCGGAAGTGGCTCTGTGCACTTCCCTGTTTCCAATGGCATATTCTATTTCCAGCAAACGGCTTTTTGAATCGTACATAATCAGCATGTTAATAAATGCTAATTTAACGATTAAAAAACAAACGGAAATATTCAGGAAGAAACTATAAGAGTTACCTGGCAGAAGTGCCTGTCTGAAGGAAATTTTCCCGGAAGAAAACTTCTATTTTATCTTTAGAGAGAGGTTTATTAATAAAGAGCTCGATACCATAATTCTTCGCCTGGTTTAGATCTCTCTCATGAGAAGAAGTGGAAAGCACAACAATTTTTATCTGTACCTGATTGGAAAAACGAATATTCCTGAATTGATTCAGAAACTCAAAACCATCCATCACCGGCATATTGATATCGAGAAGGATCAGCTCAGGACAGTTATTATCGTTCGCAGCGCTAAACTCTTTAATGTATTCCAGGGCCAGCTTTCCATTCAGAACGGATCTGACGACATGGCTGATGCCCGTTGACCTGATAAGGCGTTCGTTGATGAAATTATTAATAAGGTCATCGTCAATCAGCAATACAGAGTTAATCCGGTTCATACAAATAATTAAAGCACCTGAAAAATGAGGAGCGTGTTCTCGTATTACTAAGCTAAACTTTATTCCCGGGAAAAAAAACGTGAATTAATTCATGAAAGCCTCTGAATCAGGCAAATTCATTGAAAATGCTGGTTCTGCTTGGGATTGTAACATCCCCTCGTA
>JBJMLY010000495.1:0-5239 GCA_045805025.1 Cytophagaceae bacterium
ACTGGTTTTGGATAGCTATTGTTACCATTGCTGGTAAGTACAATACCTCTGTTCAGATTACAGGAAATGCTGTTTTTGTGAATAGAATTGCTTAAGGCACCCGGAGACGAACCATCGATTTCAATACCATTCACTTTATTATTCCAGATGGTATTGGACTCTCCTGCATTAACACCACCTATAATATTATTGGAGGTCGGTGTAATGCCCTCGGATCTCAGCGTAATACCATTGGTGAAATTTCCTGCATCCACATTATTCTTGTTCACACCAATCTTGTTACCAAAAACTTTGGTTCCGGTTGAGGCGACGATCAGCAAACCGGCTTCTGCCTTGCTGTTCGCCACGATGTTACCCTGATTCGCTCCGCTGCCGCCGAACTGAGAACCGGTGCTCTCCTTAATAATAACTCCAACAATCCCGTTTCCAAAGGTGGAAGAAGCGATGGAGGCAACAGGTACTGTCTGCAAACCGGCGCTATCAGTTCCGATATAGTTTCCCTGGATAACGGCCCGGTCCGAGAAATTCGGAGAACCGCCTTGTACAATAATGCCGTGGATCTTGTTGGCGGAAATTACATTTCTGATAATGCTTACATCGTCGGAATTGATATCCACTGAAATACCATGTGAAGCATTCCCCATAGGCATGTTGTTTTTAGATACTCCCAGAAAATTGTATTCAACCACATTCAGATGAGAGTTGGTTTCAATGCTAATTGCATTGTTGTAGGAATTGGCAACAACGCCGTTCGCACAAATGTAATTTCTCTTGGATGCTGAATTACCGCCGATCGTATTGCCGGTAGACGAACCGGTGATCAGAATTCCGTTGAAGTTATTACCTAACGCAATAGTACCTGTAATATCGGTACCGATCATATTGCTTTCAATAAAGTTATTAATGGCTTTACTGAAAAAATAAATTCCCATTTCCTTGTTGCTGGAAATGACGTTCGAAACAAAATGGTTACCCGAGCCATTGGACAGGAATATTCCGTGCGAGCCGTTAGACATGGAGGCTGTTCCCGCAGGATTGAGGCCGATGATGTTCGACTGGATTGTATTGTTGTTGGAAGAGTCCATCGAAAGTCCTCTGAGTACATTGTTAGAGATCACATTGTTACTGATCGTATTTCCATCGGAAGAGGATCTGGATTTGGAACCATTGGCGGCTGCGGGTGTATAACCCGCCGTCATGACAATTCCATGCAGGTTGTTGGAGATTGCATTCGGCACTGCACCAGGTACCGTACCATTTTTGTCAAGTCCTATGTAATTGCCGCTAATAATGTTGTTATCAGCATTCTCCATTTCTATGGCATTGCCGGGGCTATTTCCTGAAATATAATTTCTCTGATTTGCTCCTGTACCTCCTATAGTATTCCCTTTTGATCCGCCCTGGATCAGGATACCGATACCATTGGGCAACTGAGTCACACCATCCGAAGCCAGACCTATGTAATTGTTATAGACAAAATTATTATCTCCGGTTCCAAGTCCGCTACCGGCATCTTTAAAAGAGATACCAGGATTGCCGTTATGTCCTGAGATCACATTTCCTGCAGCAGCAGTTCCTATTGTATTAGCGGTAGAATTCCATTGAATGCAAATCCCTCCGGAAAGATTCGGGGCCGCCCCCATACCATTAATAGTCGTACCAATATAGTTGCCCGCTATAGTATTATTCTGGCAGTTGTTCTGGATAAATACACCGAAACTGTTATTGGCAATATAGTTCCTCAGTCCGGCCCCGCCAATAGTAATATGATCTACGTGGTCGTAAAAACTTATACCATCCTGCTGGTTGCCGATGTTGGCACCACTAGGGCTTATTCCTATATAATTGTTATATATACCGATATCGTGCGTCACGTTAAAGCTTGTATTACCTCCTGCCTGCAGCAATACTCCATGACCTTTATGGCTGACAGGATCATAAGCAGCGCCCCGTACGCCATTCCCCCCGATAACATTGCCGTGAGCCGTCGTATTTCCACCAAGTGTGATGTTTGCCGTCTGTTCGCCAGCGCTTCCGTAGGCCAGGAATTTAACCCCTCCATAAAAATTACCCATAGTAAGGGAGGTTGCATTACCTGTTGCATCCGTACCGATATAATTTCCCATTACCTGCGCCCATTGAGCATTTTGAAAAAATATTCCGCAAAAATTGAAGTGGTCGAAATTGGTGGCTCCGGATGTTGCATCTGCTATGGAAGCAATGTGTATGCCGTTCGCGGAAATAATATTTCTTTCGGCCGCTGTTGCGCCTCCGATAACCGTATTGAAATTAGTTCTGACCCTCATACCTACACAATAGTTACCAAGCGGCTGCATACCCGTCGTATTGGTACCAATCATATTACCAATTACCGTTATTTTATTGGATTGATTATTCAGGTCAATTCCGACGCCCAGATTATTCGAAACCACATTCCTGTCTATAGTGATAGGATCGTTCTGAGTCTGCTGAATGTAAATACCGGCCTGATTCTGTACTTGTCCGCTGCTGTTTCCGGCCGTCTGAATCCCGGCGCCGGCTAATGCGTTATTTCCTGTATAATCTGTTCCAATGTAATTTCCCTGGATAAGTATATTGGAAGTACCACTATTGAAGTTCGGATCGATGCGGATACCGCCACAGTCTCCATTTGAATCACAGGCACCTGAAATCACGTTACCCTGATTCGTGCCGGTGCCGCCTATTTTTGTGCCGGGACCTTTGGTAATATAAATACCATCCCCTGTAAGTGCATTGCCTACTTTGCTTGTCCCAGCGGAACTCAAGCCGAACCAGCAGTTCTGTATCAAATGGTTCGAACCATCATAGACCGTGATGCCTCTCTGAAGATTCTGAAAAATCAAACCTTTAACCGTATATGTTCCTGTTCCCAGCTGGATCGCTTCGAAACCAGTACTGTTACCGCGAATGATGACGATTGGCGTTCCGGCCCAGCCGCTTTGAGTCGTCGCATCAATGGTAATGGTTCCTCCTGAATACATAGCCGGAAGCATACTGTTAATATTGATCTGATACGTGGCCGCTGCGGGAACTATGGCAAAATTGATTGTGTGCGGACCTACGCCTGCTCCAAGTGCCTGATTGATGCACCATCTTAGGTCTCCTGAATTTACCGCGCCGGCATTAGCATCGTTGGTGTTGATTACAGTCCATGTTCCTGCGAATGAATTGGCCGCTAGCAATGAAAACAGGACGATATAAAATAAGTGTCTTCTCATCTTGGAAATTTGTTACTATGAATAATTGTTAAAGTTTTATTGGTTTTAAATTATAGGACAGGACTAGCCTACCCTTAATGCTTTTTATAGCAAAATTGTAAACATAAAATCAGATATATATTGATAATTCATGCGAATTACGCTGCTTCGGAAATATCAAGTCAAGACTTTTCATCTTGCCTTTATCGAATTCATATTTGCCCTATTCCTGCATGAGGAATAGGAAGAGGTTTTATGCCCCAACATTTCCACCTTCCTTTTGGACTTTATCAATAGAAAAGCAATATAAATAAAATCATTTAATTTATAAAATACCTAATTTAACCCATTTGCATTTTTGCCTCCCATTAAACTTGCCTTAGTGCAATTTTTTGATTCTCTGCTTTTATTTATAAATTACCAGTTATGCAGCATCCGGATTCTCGCGATATTCTCAAAATACGGAACGTAGAAAAAAAATACGGTCAGAAGACCGCTTTGCAGGATTTTAGTCTGAACGTGCCAAAACAATCCATTTTAGGCCTTTTAGGACCCAATGGAGCAGGCAAGACCAGCCTGATCAGGATTATAACCCAGATCATAGCACCCGATAAAGGCGACGTGCTTTTTAATGGAGAAAAGCTCTCTCCGAAGCATACTTCTCTGGTGGGTTATCTGCCAGAGGAAAGAGGTTTGTACAAAAAAATGAAAGTTGATGAACAACTGATTTACCTGGCGGGACTAAAAGAAGTATCAAAAATAAAAGCGAAGCAAAAAATTGAATATTTTCTAGAAAGATTTGAGCTAATGTCCTGGAAAAAAAGGATCGTAGAAGAATTATCCAAAGGAATGCAGCAAAAAGTTCAATTTATAGCCTCTGTTATTCATGATCCCCAACTGCTGATTCTCGACGAACCCTTTTCTGGTTTCGATCCGCTGAATTCTCAGATTCTGAAAGAAGAGATGATGCGCCTGAAAGAGCAGGGCTGTACGATTATCTATTCCACGCACCGCATGGAAACCGTAGAGGAATTATGCGATACGATTACCCTGATCGACAACGGCGTAAAGTTGCTGGAGGGAAGAGTCCCGGAAATTAAAAAACAGTACAATACAGAGCGTTACAGGCTTCGCGGCAGAGGCAGACTACCGGATACCGCTTTAACATTTGATCTTCAGGTTCAACAAACCAATCAGGACATCACCGAGGCAAGGCTTCAGTTAAAAGAAGGAAAGATTCTGAATGATATGATCCGCGAGGTGATCGGGGAATTTGAAATCCAGAACATCGAAGAGGATATTCCAGGCATTCATGATATTTTCATAGCGAGGATCAGGGAGGCAAAAAAATGAAAAAACTCTGGCTGATCGTCAAACGTGAATACCTGAGCCGGGTCAGGAAAAAATCCTTTCTGGTGCTTACCCTTCTGGGACCTTTGCTTTTTGCGGCTATGACCATTGTACCGGTATGGATGAGCACGAAGCCGGAGCAGGTACAAATCCTGGAAGTACTGGACCAAAGCAATCTCTTTGAACACCGCTTGTCAAATCCTCCCGGACTACGATTTGCCTATTTTCACGGCAACCTGGAAACAGCGAAACACCGCTTCGTCCAGAGTGAACACGATGCGTTGCTGTACATTCCCGACATAGACCCTGAAAAGCCCGAGGGAATCCGGATATTCTCAAAAAACAGCCTTTCACCTGCCTTAAAAAATTATGTAAGGGATGTCCTGAACAAAGAGCTATACAACATAAAGCTTGAGAGCGGCTATGACCCGGACAGCCTGAGCAAGCTAAGACCCCACGCAGTCATTCTGGAAACTCCTGTCACCGGTACCACGGAGAGTGCAGGGCTTAAAGCCTCTGTAGCCGCCAGCATGTTCTTTTCATTGCTGACGATGTTCTTTATTTTCATCTACACAGGACGGGTCATGAAAGCGGTAATTGAAGAGAAATCAAACCGCATCGTGGAGGTGATCATCTCCTCGGTGAAGCCTTTCCAGCTGATGATGGGCAAA
>JBJMLY010000496.1:0-5064 GCA_045805025.1 Cytophagaceae bacterium
CCCCGTCATATCGAAATTCAGCTGATGGGCGATCGAAAAGGAAATGCGGTGCATTATTCGGAAAGAGACTGCTCTATTCAAAGAAGACATCAGAAGCTGGTGGAAGAAACCCCCTCTCCCATCATCACCGAAAGGCTAAGAAATAAAATGGGCGAAGCAGCCATCAAAGGCGCTAAGGCTATCAAATATGAAGGTGCGGGTACGATCGAATTTCTGGTAGACAAGCACGGAGATTTCTATTTCATGGAAATGAATACGCGTATCCAGGTAGAACATCCGATCACCGAAGAAGTAACGAACTCCGACCTCATCAAGGAACAGATCAGAATGGCGAACGGAGGATTGCTGACCGCAGGGAAGAATAATTTCCCTATGAAGCACGCCATCGAATGCCGCATCAATGCGGAAGATCCTAAAAACGGATTCAGACCTTCTGCCGGAAAAATCACCAATTTCCATATTCCGGGCGGCTTGGGAGTACGGGTAGATACTCACTGCTACACCGGATATACCATTCCTCCCAACTACGACTCAATGATCGCTAAAGTGATCGTGAGCGCCGCCACCAGGGATGAAGCGCTGAACAGAATGAAAAGAGCGCTGGAGGAATTTGTTATCGAAGGAGTAAAGACCACCATTCCATTCCATATCAGACTGATGGACGATCCCGGCTTCCGCTCAGGAAAATTCACGACGGCATTTATGGAAACCTTCGATCTTTCGAAAGTATAAAGCCTTTATACTAAAGCAGCAATTTTTCGTTGTTGGGAATAACAGCCGATTTAATTAAATTAGAATGGTGAAGAAGATCGTATTTCTCCCGGCATTTTTATTGCCTTTTTTCTGCATGGCACAAACAATGCCTCCCGTGCAAACAACTCCTTCCGATAAATATGTGGAGCTTGGCATCAGCGCTACCGCTTACAAAGGAGACCTCAATCACAGCTACGAAAAATTCAGCTCCTGCTTTCATCTCAACATCCATTTCAAAAAAACAGACAGGCGTATAAACCCTTACCTGGGCTTTATGATCGGTAATGTTACCGGCCAGAATCCGACCTATTCGGTCACAGACAGCGATACGAGCGCTGCCACTCCGAGTCCTAATAAATTTTTCAAGACCTCTTTATTCTCGGCCAACTTCGGCCTTCTGATCAGCCTGGTCAGAAAAGAAAATTTCAACCTCTATATCGGTCAGGGCCTTGGTGTGATGAGGCTGAATCCAAAAGACGCTGACAATAAAAGTCTGGCCGATCAGTTCAACACCCGCAGCGACAATGAAGTATATAACAACTTTACCTTTATGCTTCCTACCTTCGCCGGCATGACCTATCGTTTTAAAAACGATTACCGTGTTGGCTTCCAGGCCGGCTGGTTAAACCCTACCACCGATTATATCGATAACATTTCCGTCTGGGGCAGCAACCCGAAGAAAGATAATATCCTTAGCTATAAATTTTCTTTTTATATACCGCTTGCCAAAGCAGCTCAATAATGGAGTTCGGTTTGTCTTTCATTGATATTCTCGGATGGATTGGCGCCATCGCTGTGCTCGCTGCCTATCTGCTGGTTTCCAGCAATAAAATTGACGGCAAGTCTGTTACTTTCCAGATTTTAAATCTTGCCGGCGCAGGCTTGCTGATCATTAATACTGTCGCACTCAAAGCGTATCCCTCCGCCTTCGTCAATGTAATCTGGAGTGGGATTGCTATTTATTTTCTGGTGAAGAGAAAATAGAGTAACGGAGAAGAGTTCGAAAGTCCCGATTACCATTTCAACCCCTTAATCCTATGAATCCTGGTTCAGACAATATACTTGTTGAAAAAAGCTTTAGCAAGCGCGAAACAACTAGCAACGGACAACCAACAACTATTTTTTCTTACCCTTTTTCTTTGGAGCTTGTTCGTCCGTCTCCTTCCCTTCCTTAATTCTCAGGGTAAGCGTTTTGTACCAGTCTTCTCCATATTTTCTGATCAGAGGTTCTTTGAGAAACTGATAGATGGGCACACCCAGTTCTCTTCCGTTGGAGCATGCCGGGCTGCAGATATTCCAGCGGTCGTAGTTCAGGGCATCGTAATGATCGTATTTGGTGATGCGGATCGGATAAAGATGGCAGGATATCGGTTTTTTCCATTCAACCTTCTTATCGTAATAGGCCTGTTCGATGCCGCACTTCAGAATTCCTTTATCGTAAATTGAATAGGCACACTCTTTACCCTTGATAAGAGGTGTCGCATAGGTTCCATCCTTTTCTTTGACGAATGTACCCTGTTCTTCAATGGCCTCCTGCCCTTCTTTGGAAAGATAAGGCTTTACTTTTTTGTAGATGGATTTCAGGATCATGACTTCATCCTTTTCCACCGGGGCGCCGCCATCGCCTTCCACACAGCAGGCTCCTTTGCATTTAGCAATGTCACAGACAAAAAATTTATCGGCGATATCCTCGCTGATGACGGTATTATCGATCGTTATCATAATTCAGAGATACAGTAATTTCAGCCCCCCGGAGGACTGAACAATCATTCTAAAATGGTTTCAAGCCGAAAAAAGTCATCGGAGGACTTAAGTCCGGAATCAACAATTAAAGTTACTCAAATTTCATGTAATTCTGCTGCCGAAATTGTAAATTGCACATCCTATCACGTGTAATTAATGAGTTATTTAGACAGTCTTAACGAACCGCAAAGGCAAGCCGTGCTTCATACCGAAGGTCCTTCGATGATTATTGCCGGAGCCGGGTCTGGAAAAACCAGAGTACTTACACTTCGCATCGCCCATCTGATCGAAAAAGGCGTAGATCCTTTTAACATACTCGCGCTGACATTCACCAATAAAGCTTCCCGGGAAATGCGTCACCGCATTGAGCAGTTTGTGGGCACTGATGCACGCAACCTATGGATGGGAACATTTCACTCTGTCTTCTCCAGAATACTGCGTGCCGAAGCCGACAAGATCGGATATCCGAATACATTTACGATTTACGATACCGAAGACTCCAAAACCCTGATCAGGCAGATCCTGAAAGAGCAATACCTGGACGATAAGGTTTACAAGCCCAATATGGTCCTGAACAGAATCTCAGCGGCCAAGAACAGGTTAATTTCTGCAAACGACTACCTGAACAACGCTACTTTCAGAACTGACGACGAAGCTTCGATGAGACCGGAGCTGGGAAGGTTATACAAAATTTACCAGGAACGTTGCTTCAAGGCGGGAGCCATGGATTTCGACGACTTGCTTTTCAATACCAATTTACTATTCAAGGAACATCTGGACGTTCTCAACAAATACCAGAACCGGTTCAAATATGCCCTGGTCGATGAGTTCCAGGACACCAATCTTTCCCAATACAACATTACCAGAAAGCTCTCGGCCCAGAACCGTAATATCTGTGTGGTGGGAGACGATGCGCAAAGTATCTATGCCTTCAGGGGAGCCGATATCCAGAACATCCTGAACTTCGAAAAAGATTATCCCGAACTGGAGATTTTCAAGCTGGAACAGAATTACAGATCTACCCAGAATATCGTCAATGCGGCCAATTCAGTCATCACTAAGAATAAGGCTCAGCTTAAAAAGACCGTGTGGACCGAAAATGAATCGGGCAATCTGATCGAAGTGCTTCGCGCTAATACGGACAATGAGGAAGGCAGTCTGGTCGCTACTTCCATCTTTGAAGAGAAGATGCAGAACCATCTTAAGAACAGTGATTTTGCCATTCTATACCGCACCAACTCTCAGTCACGTGCCATGGAGGAAGCCCTGAGAAGAAGAAATATTAAATACAGGGTGATCGGCGGACTATCATTTTATCAGAGAAAAGAAATCAAGGATATACTTGCTTACCTGAGGTACTCCATCAATCATAACGATGAGCAGTCGCTGCGAAGAATTATTAACTATCCTAAACGCGGCATTGGCGAAGCTTCTGTATCAAAATTACTGGTGGCTGCCGAGGATAACGGAGTTTCTTTGTGGGAAGCCATGCAGAATGTGACCACCTTTATGGCTGGAAAAACAGCTACCGGCATCGAAGCTTTTGTCCAGCAGATCAAATCATTCGCCAGCATGCTGGGCAGCAAGGATGCTTTTGAAGCCGCCAGCCGCATTGCCCAGGAGTCGGGACTGGTGAAGGAACTTTATGAAGATAAAACCATCGAAGGCCTGAGCCGATATGAAAACGTGCAGGAGCTTTTGAATGCCATCAAGGAATTTGTGGACATGCCGGACAATCCGGATAAATCGTTGTCGGCGTTTTTGCAGGATATTGCTTTGCTGACCGATGCCGATAATGAAAAAGACAAAGATCCTGATAAAGTAACCCTGATGACCATTCACTCTTCCAAAGGACTTGAGTTCAGAAATGTGTATATCGTCGGACTGGAAGAAGATCTTTTTCCTTCACAGATGATGCTGAGCAGCCGGGCCGATCTGGAAGAGGAAAGAAGGTTGTTTTATGTAGCGATTACCAGAGCCCAGAAGCATCTGACCGTTTCTTATTCCAATACCCGCTATCGTTTTGGCAGACTTAAACCCTGCGAACCCAGCCGTTTCCTGACAGAATTTGATCCCCAGTATCTGAATATTTCGAGAAGACAGGTCAGCCAGCCGCCGGCTGAAAAGCCCAATATTATTCAGAAACCGAAAGCCTTTAACTCGCCCGTAAACAGCCGGCCCAAGACCAATTACATACCAACGGCCGATTTTAAACCCAGCGACACTTCAAACCTTTTGGCCGGTATGAAGGTTGAACATCCTAAATTCGGCTTTGGAATCGTAAAGGCCATGGATATCGCCGGAACAGACCGGAAAGCCATCATAGACTTTAACGGAGTGGAAAAAACGCTGATCCTGAGCTTTGCCAAGCTCAAGATCCATCATACTTAAAAGTATTTCTTTATATTGCACATATTTTAAGACAATCACACACACATGGAAAGACCTGACCAGGACGTAAAAGGCATCATTTTAAAAGAATACGGAAGAAATATCCAGAAGATAGTAAGCTACATCAAAGAGATTCCGGACAGAGAGAAAAGAAGCCGCTACGCCAAGACGCTGATC
>JBJMLY010000497.1:0-1722 GCA_045805025.1 Cytophagaceae bacterium
CAAATCACAAATTACAAATCGTTCTTTCTGATAAGCTTGATAGCGTTAACCCTTATGGGTTGTCCGGGTAAAGAAAAACCCAAAGAAAAAGTAACAAGTCAGGAACGCGTGCCTGCTCCGGTATTCAATGCTGACTCTGCTTATGAATTTGTTAATGCCCAGGTGAAATTCGGGCCGCGGGTGCCCAATACGGCTTCTCATATCAAGTGCGGAGACTTTCTGATTGCCGCTTTAAAAAAGACAGGGGCGAAGGTAACAGTTCAAACCTTTGAAGCCAACGCTTACGACGGCAAGAAGCTCTTCCTGAGAAATATCATTGCCTCCATTAATACGGATGCTCCGAAAAGGATCATTTTCGCCGCCCATTGGGATACCAGACCTTTTGCCGACCAGGATCCTGATAAATCGTATTACAAAAAGCCGATAGACGGAGCGAACGATGGGGGGAGCGGGGTAGGGATACTGCTGGAAGTGGCCAGGGCCATCAATACCTTTAAATCCAAGCCGGGAGTTGGCCTTGATCTGATCCTCTTCGACGGCGAAGATTATGGAGCGCCTGAAGAATTTGAAGGCTCGCATGCCAATACTTATTGTCTGGGTTCTCAGTACTGGGCGAAGAATCCTCATGGGAATGCTTATTATGGAATTCTGCTTGATATGGTAGGAGCTAAAAACGCTACATTCGCGAAAGAAGGCTTATCCATGCAATATGCAGGAAGCATTGTCGATAAGGTCTGGCAGACCGGACATTCGCTGGGCTATTCCAGCTATTTTATTTTCCGTGAAACAGGCGCGATCACCGACGATCATGCTTATGTCAATGAGTTTGCTAAAATTCCAATGATCGACATCATTGAATTCAAGGGCGGGGGGGAGAATTATTTCGGCTCTTACTGGCATACGCATAACGACAACATGGACGTCATTGATAAAAATACCCTGAAAGCGGTCGGACAAACTTTGCTGGAGGTGGTGTATAATGAGAAGCAGTAGATTTAAGTCTCGTCGTAATTGCCCGCTATGAAATTATGCTTTTACAGCCCAGCGCAACTTCGCTGACCGCGCTCTTGGGTTCGAGTTGCATTCCTCTGCAGAGGCCCTGACCGGGTCAGGCGCTACTTCGCTGTAAATGCCCTCACGCAATAAATATTGAAATGATTTTTTGACCCGCCGGTCTTCGCCTGAATGAAAGGAAAGTATGGCTACGCGTCCGCCGGATGCCAGTGCATCAGGAAGCTTTTCGAGAAATTCATCCAATACCTCAAATTCATCATTCACTTCGATCCGCAAGGCCTGGAAGCAGCGCTGACAGGATTTTTTTATGTCATCCTTATTGAGCTTTTCAGGCAAAGCTTCCAGAGCTTCAGAAATAACCTTTTTCAGCTGCATCGTGGTGGCAATTTCTTTTTTCTGAGCAATTGTCTTTACAATAGCGCTGGCAATAGGCTTAGCAAAAGGCTCATCCGAATTGGCGATCAGCATTCCTTCCAGCGTTTCCTGAGAGATTGTTTTTAAAAGAGCCGAGGCAGGCTTACCGCTTTTGGGATTAAGCCGTAAGTCCAGAGGTCCTTCTACTTTAAATGTAAACCCTCTTTCCGGATTATCGATCTGCATCGAAGAAACACCAAGGTCTGCCAGTACAAAATTCAAGGGGCCTGACTCGGCCACAATCCGGTCTATGCCGGAAATATTCATTTTCTTTATCTCTATCACATCGGGTCC
>JBJMLY010000498.1:0-2476 GCA_045805025.1 Cytophagaceae bacterium
ATGGTGCCTGCTGTAAATGTTTCTTTTTTCCAGGTGCAGGTCGACACTCCTTTTACGCGAAACTCAATTTGCTCTCTCTCCGCCGGAAGGGATAGCGATGGGATAAAACCCTGATCGGAATAATCGCTTCTTCCATAAACGAAAAAGTTATCCAGCGTAACCTCGCTTTCCCGAAGTTCATTATACCAGAAATAAGATGGGAGCAGAGAATCGCGGTAGTAATAGGAATAAGACGTAATGCAGTTTCGGATCCTTTCCCCACCCGGATCGAGAAGACCTGAATATTTGACTGCCACGTTAAATCCATACTTCCCTCCCAAACTGTTGCGAGCAGGACTAACTTTCCAATCCGTAAACAGTAATTTCTCAGTGCCAAATTTTGTTTCGGGGATCTCAATGGAAATAGCAGGAATAGAGGGCTCAAAAGAAAAACGGATCTCTTCATCCTTCTCG
Organism: Cytophagaceae bacterium; assembly: GCA_045805025.1. Classification (GTDB taxonomy): domain Bacteria; phylum Bacteroidota; class Bacteroidia; order Cytophagales; family Cytophagaceae; genus DATMOV01. The sequence continues at coordinate 454 of JBJMLY010000498.1, forward strand.
AACTTGTAATCCGCCATAAAATACTTTACGCTCAGCCGATGTTCACCCAGCCGGGTAACCTCAGGATCTGAAGCAATTCTGCTTCTGGCAAACATTTTCACGGTATCCACATGTGCAGGAACACGTAGGGTAAATACAATATCCCTTCCTTTTACTCCCTTATTATTTTTTACTTTTTCCATCCGTATGTCTTCCACTAAATACTCCGGGACATTCCCAAGATTCATAATGTTCAGAGATGCCTGAATGGTGTCATTCGTAATAGATACATTGACAGGTTGTGTATTGATGCGGGGATAGGGAATATTGGTCTTATAGATCTTGTCATCCCAAAATACGTCCTCGTCCATTACTTTAAAAAGCAGCGCATCTCTGGAGGCGGTGATTAAAAAACCTGTATCCTTCTTAGCCTGATAACTATCCTGGGTCCTGGCAGAATGGAAATAACTGCCATCATTTCCGGCCATCCAGTAAGGATCCGGAGCTTCATGCCCCTTTTTCGTATACGTGCGATTGTTCACCATTAGCTTCCCATCATCCACCTGAATACCGGCGCCTACCGTCAATTCATCCACTCTTACACGGATCATTTCTAAGGCAGGATAAGATAACTTATACTCGCCCAGTTTCACCGGATTAAATGTAAAGAGGCCTTCACGATGAAAAGGAACCAGCTCGACGGTAACCATCTGCATGGAACCCGGGCTTGTCCGGATGCTCCAGAAAGGAATAAAGTAATGCGATGAGTAGAATCTGTCTATTAAAGGGCAAGGTTTGCAAACCCCTTCCCGAAAAACAGTAATTTCTTCGCCGGCTGAATTTTTAAAACGGATATACCAGAACACATCGTACGGATCAATATCACTATTGGGAATCCTTTCGTATCTGATCTCAACGTTGAACATATGGGGTTTCAACTCTTCGAGCTGAATGCGCCAGCTTTTGACGGAGATCAGCTTTTTCGTATAAAGGGTTTGAGCCGCCGTCGGCTGTAACGAAACTGTAAAGCAAAAAGAAAGAAAAATTTTCAGCAAAAAATCACTCTTCATAATCCGGAAAAGAAGTGGCCTGTACTTCCAAGATAGTTATTTTAAATCATTTCTATCCGAAAGAATCTGAAAGGAGATCAGAGGTGAATTGTGTATATTTATCCTTGAAACGATTCCTTGGAAAAAATCAGCGACATAGCATTTCAATGGACCCTGCCTGAGGCCGGAGTCTGGATTCTCCTGGAGAATCTCGTTATCTTTTTTATCTCGGTATTCCTCGGTGATTTACTGACAAAGGTTTACCAGAAAAGAAAATTAATCAGCCATCAACATAAGCTCAGCCGAAGCGAAGTGATGCTTACCGCCCTCACCATCCTGATTAATGCTGGCGTGACGCTTGGCGGCTGGCTTCTATGGAAACAAGGATTCATAAAGCTGGAGCACGATTATTCTTTAAAAATCCTGATGGATTTTCTGGTCATTTTTTTTATCATGGATTTCCTCATGTACCTGCTGCACCGGGCCGGGCATCTGCCGTTTATTTATCCTTATCTGCATCGGACGCACCACCGTATCGAGAATCCCTCTCCTATGGCTCTGTTTGTCCTGAACCCAGCCGAGACACTGAGCTTCGGATTTCTCTGGCTACTGGTCTTATGTTGCGCAACCTTTTCCTGGATAGGGATCTCGGTCTATCTATTCATCAATATCGTATTCGGCATTACCGGACATCTCGGGGTTGAACCTCTACCCGCCTCCTGGCCGAAAAACCGATTGCTGAAATATTTTGCAACGAGCACGTTTCATACCCAGCATCACCAGGATCTGAAGGTGAACTATGGATTTTATACCAACATCTGGGATCGCCTATTCGGTACCCTGGCCGGTTACTACGAATCATTTTTCGGCAAAGTTCATAAGAGCAGGTAAGCATGGGATCAAAGCTCGAATTCAACACCAATGCCCATGAAGGAATCACAACACTTTTCGCTGATGTGATACTTCCCCTGCCTTTGCCCAAGCTTTACACGTAC
>JBJMLY010000499.1:0-2518 GCA_045805025.1 Cytophagaceae bacterium
CAATCCGCTTTCTCAAGTTCCTCATTGTTTGAAAATATCTACTCTGCCATTGACCGCGTTACAGGACAAAATGTTTTTTCCGGACATTCATATTTCATGCACGAGATTATCCATAACGCCAGGTTGCCCCCTGCATGGATGTCATGCTATCAGATCTTTCCCGATGCACATGTTTAAAAAATCGTAACTTGTAATTGTTTCAGGCAAAGCTTTCAGCTACCGATAGCGCAAGATGAAAAAATGAATAATAAAGCACACAAAATCCTGACTTACCTCACCGCCACCGTTTGGCTGGCCAACGGACTTTTCTGCAAGGTCCTGAACCTCGTACCCAGACACGAACAAATTGTAGCCAGAATTTTAGGCGCGGAGTATTCCAGGCCGCTGACCATCCTTATCGGACTCTCAGAAATCGGAATGGCCGTCTGGATTTTAACGGGCTTTAAGAGAAGACTGAATGTCTTTGCCCAAATTGCTGTAGTGGCCGTCATGAATACGATGGAATTTATTCTGGTTCCTGATTTATTACTCTGGGGCAAGTTAAATTCCTTATTCGCCTTTTTATTTATCGTGACAATTTTCTGCAACGAGTTTTACTTAAACAAAAAATCTGTTCTGCACACATAATGCTATCATTTCTAAAAAACCATCCCTTTGCCGTTGAAGCCTTCTTTGAAAGTTCGCTGGTGCTGACCTTTGCCGTTCCTAAAGAGCAATTACAGAAGCTCATCCCGGCATGCCTGCAGCTGGATACCTTTCAGGACAAATACGCTTTCGTAGCGGCCGCCATGGTTCAGACCAAAGATCTGCGTCCAAAGGGTCTTCCGAAATTCATGGGTAATGATTTCTTCCTGATCGGCTACCGTGTATTTGTCAGGTATACCAGCAACGCGGGGAAAAACCTGAGAGGCCTGTACATCTTAAAATCCGAGACGGATAAAAAGAAAATGGAAGTCATGGGCAACATCTTTACGCACTACAATTACTCCACCACCGATATCCTAAAGAGCAAACAAGGCACGCAGGAAAGCATCAAATCCCTGAAATCAGATTTTACCGTTTCTATCGAACATTCAGAAGGAGAAATTCCTTTACCGCCAGGCTCGCCATTTGCAGACTGGAAAGAAGCAAGACGATATGCCGGACCTTTGCCTTTTACTTTTACCTACAATCCTGCTACCAAAGAAGTATTAATCATTGAAGGCGTACGGCAAAACTGGACACCCGGTCCGGTAAAGGTCACTGACTACCATTTTTCATTTCTGAACGCACTTCAGCTGAAAAATCCGGTGCTGGCCAATGCGTTTATCATCCGGAATATTCCATACTACTGGAAGAAAGGGAAAATGGAAAAATGGAACCGATAAGAAAACCGTTCCAGGGCGTATTAAACATAATCCGGTTCAACTGGCATTTTTATGTGCTAGCCTTTGCTCTGGTTACTTTGCTGATTCTCTCTGCGAATTATTTTGATCAATCAGTACAAGCATGGATTTATGTGCTGTCTTTTTTAACCCTTGCCTCGGTTCTGATTTCATTGTTGACTTCATTCTACATTTACGACCTATCGGGACTTTATAATCTCGCATGGATTGAACAGAGCGGTTTCGAAGCTCAGATCGTAACGGTTAGCGCAGGCTTTGATGAAACAAGCAGTTTGCTCCAGGACAAATTCAAAAATGCCGGGCTCATCGCCCTGGATTTTTACGATCCTGCCAAACACACCGAAGTTTCCATAAAGCGGGCAAGACGAGCCTATCCTCCATTTCCGGGCACCAGACAGATTGAGACCGGCAAACTACCCCTTCCCGACAATTCGGCGGACAAACTATTTGTAATTCTATCAGCCCACGAAATCAGGAATGAAGAGGAGCGAATAATTTTTTTCAGGGAATTAAAAAGAATTATTAAAGCAGATGGCCGTATTTATATTACCGAACATTTGAGAGACCTCCCGAATTTTATAGCCTATAACATCGGGTTCTTCCATTTCCATTCCAGAAACAGCTGGCTTAAAACATTTGAAGGCGCAAGCCTAAAGATCTCAAAAGAAATAAAACTTACTCCCTTCATCTCGACCTTTATCCTTGTCAAAAATGGAAATACATTTTAAAATAATCGGCATCCTACTGATCGTATTATCGCTGGTTCATGTCGCCTTTCCCTGGTATTTTAACTGGGACAAAGAACTGAAATCGCTGAGCCTGATCAACCGGCAAATGATGAACATCCACACCTTGTTCATTGGTCTGATGGTTTTCCTGATGGGATTATTATGCCTGACTTCGACGGAAGAACTTATCACGACCAGCCTTGGCAAAAAAGTATCCTTAGGCTTCGGCCTGTTCTGGAGCATCCGGCTTTTCATTCAGTTCTTTGGTTACTCGTCTGCTTTGTGGAAAGGAAAGACATTTGAAACGAGCGTGCACGTTTTGTTTTCAATTCTATGGGCTTATGTCAGCTTTATTTTTCTTATCGGCTATTTCAGTTAATCACTTATAATACAAGGCATGCGTTA
>JBJMLY010000500.1:0-8926 GCA_045805025.1 Cytophagaceae bacterium
CAGCGGATGTTCAGGCTGCAGCGGGTGTGGTGGCTGTGGTGGGGATTAAATGATCGGATATATTTTGCGAACCGGAATCGATTATCAAATAAATTTAATAATATAATCACATGGGACTATTTGATAAATTATTCGGAAAAAGACAGGGAGACTATTCGCCCTCTGCCGAGCTTATGCCGGAAGAAAAATTCTGGGCCATAGTTCAATCGTCTTTTGACAAAACAAATGGCGATTTTGAAGAGCAACAAATTCAATTAGCTTCCTTGCTCAAGAGTTTGGCACTTCAGGAGATTATCTTATTTGATAATCGGTTTCGCGAGCTCAGGGGACGAGCTTATAACTGGCAATTATGGGCGGCTATCTACATTATTCATGGCGGCTGCGGTGATGACAGTTTTATGGATTTCAGAGATTGGGTAATTGCACAAGGAAATTTTTTTTATTACAGAACGATTTCTGATCCCGAGACTCTTGCGGAAGTCGAAACTGAAAGAATTGAAATTGAATGGGAAGGAATGGGGTATATTCCATCTACTGTATTTAAAAAGCTGACAGGAAAGGAAATTCCTTCTGAATATCGAGAAAACCAGGAAATAACAGGAACTGAATGGGAGGATGATTCAGATACTTTGAAAAATATGTTTCCAAAACTCTATGCTAAATATTCGCGCAATTATGATCAGTAGTTTTTACTTAATAATTGTTTGTTATCTGCTCTTCAAATAGATCATCCTGAAGTTCTATCTTTTAGGCACCAGCTGCATAGATTTATACCCCAGGAATTTCCGGATGATGCTCATTTGTCCGATGTGGTAGCTTTCGTGCATGATGATGAATGCCAGGGCATCTTCAATAGTTTTGCCTCCGGTAGGGATTTGAAATGTCAGATCACTCTTAAGAATAGTCTCGTCGGCATTTTTGAGCGCGTTTAAAAAAATCTCCGCGTAGCTGGTCCATTGTGCGCGGCTTTCTGTAAGGCTTGGGTAATATATCCTGGTGTCGAACGCCACCGCGTTAGGCGGAGGCAGAGTCTGGTTAATATATTTGTCCATGTATTGGTACGGCTCAATTTTCACGCCCAGCCGCATCATATTTCGGTACCGTCCCGTGATTAAGTGTCCGGCCAGCCATTCCAGGCTGTTGGTCTGCTGGGCGATTACTTTTTTGCCGTCCTCATCGCTGATGTCGGCCAGCGAGAACAGATACCAGTCGGTCAGCAGCTGGTATTGCCGGAAGAAGTGCGTCAGAGCTTCGTTCATGAGTTTAGTTTTATGCAGTAAAGGTAGAAATTGTTTTTCAGATCTGCGGATTAAATCCGGATCAATCATTTGCGGCCTGGCTTCTGAACAACCGTGTTCACGGTAGCTGCTATCCGCCTTCCATAGTTTACACCAGCATCATAAGCTGCCTGGTTAATGGCGGCACTTTCGGAAAACCGGGTTTTCATAGCACTTTGATTCATGCTGTGCGATCTTTTCCATTTTGTGCGGTAGGTATAAAAATATTGATCGGCAATACTGTTGTTTTGCCTGTCATAAATTCTGAATCCCATCTTAATAATACCGGTTCTGCCTGCACAATCTGAGTCGAAGGTTTCCAGTACAGCCAGCGCATCGGCACTGTATTGATTGCAGATTTTAATGACCTGGGCAGAATCCAGCGGGTCCGGAAAAACAAAACCTCTGCCCGAACCTACCAGTTGTACCGTCGTTAATTTTACCTTGATGGTGGGAGAGGTTTGTAGAACCGTATTTAATCCGGCCAGCACTTCCTGTTCAGCCAGGCGATCCTGGCCGGCTCTTTCTCCCGACGACCATCCTTCTATGGTATTTTTAATTTTATTCTTCTTATCGATCAGGGTACGATCCACGATGGCGATGGTCTTAATATGGGAAGGCAATGTTATCTGTGGAGGCTGAACCACCTGTGTGGTTGTTACCTGTGCAGATTTGCAGGCCGGAAAAATCATGATACATACCAGAAGGGATAAAGAGAGCAGGTGTTTCATTGTATATGAATCTAAAAATAAGAAGTGAATAAAACCCATTCCCTGGATTATTTTCTTGCCCCACATTGGTAATTGAATGGATGAATGTATTCGCGGTTTGTCCGGGCGTTTTATTCTTCACCATTAAAATTCCCGGCCATATGTACTCAATTCCCATAAAAATAAGACAACTAAGATATAAAAGCCATAAAAACTACCTAAACAAAACCTAAAAAGTATATACGTTTTCCGGCTATTTTTCCGAAATTTAAAGTCTTAAAAACTGATTTGTAAAAAATATAACATTTAAACCCATCGTACAATGGCTAACTATTTCAATACGCTTCCTCTTCGCGAGAAACTCAATCAACTGGGCGTCTGCGAATTTATGGACAGCAGTGAGTTTTCTGACGGAGTAAAAGCTTTAAAAGGCAAAAAGATTGTGATCATCGGATGCGGCGCCCAGGGCCTTAACCAGGGTCTGAACATGCGTGATTCAGGTCTGGATATTTCTTATGCGTTAAGAGATGAGGCAATAGCCGCCAAAAGACAATCCTGGAAAAGCGCTACCGAAAATGGTTTTAAAGTGGGTACTTACAAGGAACTTATTCCGGAGGCGGACCTCGTTATCAATCTGACTCCCGATAAACAGCATACATCCGTAGTGGCAGCTGTGATGCCTTTGATGAAAAAAGGTTCTACGCTTTCTTATTCTCACGGCTTTAACATTGTGGAAGAAGGAACGCAGATCCGCAAAGACATTACGGTAATCATGGTGGCCCCTAAATCTCCCGGATCTGAAGTGAGAGAAGAATATAAAAGAGGCTTCGGTGTGCCGACGCTTATCGCGGTACACCCTGAAAACGATCCGGAAGGAAAGGGATGGGATTATGCCAAAGCCTATTGTGTTGGAACCGGCGGTCACAGAGCGGGAGTACTTCAATCTTCCTTCGTAGCCGAAGTTAAATCGGATTTAATGGGTGAGCAGACCATCCTTTGCGGATTGTTGCAGACCGGCTCTATCCTTTGCTTCAATAAAATGGTTGAAAAAGGCATCGACAAAGGATATGCGGCTAAATTCATTCAGTACGGATGGGAAGTGATCACTGAGTCGCTGAAGCATGGAGGAATTACGGCGATGATGGATCGTCTTTCCAATCCTGCCAAGATAAAAGCATTCCAGCTTTCTGAAGAACTTAAAGATATTATGCGTCCGCTGTTCCAGAAACATCAGGATGATATCATGAGCGGAGAGTTTTCTTCCACCATGATGAAAGACTGGGCTGAAGGCGATAAGAATCTCTTGAAATGGCGTGCGGAGACAGGCGAAACCGCTTTCGAAAAAACTGCTCCTTCTGATGTGAAGATCTCTGAGCAGGAATTCTACGATAATGGTTTATTAATGGTGGCTATGGTAAGAGCCGGCGTAGAACTTGCTTTCGAAACGATGACTGAAGCGGGTATCAAGGAAGAGTCTGCGTACTACGAATCACTGCACGAAACTCCTCTGATCGCCAATACCATTGCGCGTAAGAAGCTTTTTGAAATGAACCGCGTAATCTCCGATACGGCTGAATACGGCTGCTATCTGTTCGACCATGCCTGCAAGCCTCTGCTTGCCGACTTCATGAAGAAGATCGAAACCAATGTGATCGGTAAAAACTTCAACGAAGGGAAAAGTAATGGCGTAGACAACAAAACACTTATTGCAGTAAACGAAATACTTCGCTCACATCCGATCGAAATCGTTGGCGCTGAGCTTCGCGAAGCGATGACCGATATGAAGCAGATCAGTCTTGGTGCCGCACAGCCTGCGAAGGAAAAAGAAGCGATGGCGATTTAATTTCTCCAGGCGCGCTAAAATAAAAAAAGCCTCCGGTTACCGGAGGCTTTTTTTATTTTAATAGTGAATTAAATAGTAATCAGAATAAGTTGGACGGCAAAAGTCATTAGCGAAACGATGGCCATAAGTCCGATGATGAGAAAAGCGATACCTTTTCCTTTCAGACCTTCGGCAGCGGAAGGTATCATGTCAAAAATGGCGTGCAAAGTTTTGGTCGCTCTCCAGGAAAACACGATAAAGAATGCCAGGCTAAGAAGCAGGCCTGTTAGCTGTGCTCCCGGCATTTTCTGATTTATAAGCCAGGCTGTAAGAATGGAAAGTCCGCCCGACATTCCTCCGGAGAGCAGGGCTGTTTTAGCTTTCAGTCCGATGAAGGTGACAGCGACAATCCCGCAGCCAATGAGAAAAACTCCATAGAAGGCCAGGATCTGGGCAGGGAGCAGTGTGAATATGTTCATGTGCTCAATTTAGTGCTTTCATTTATTTGCAGCAACAGACTCTTTGAAACTGATAAAAAACTCGTAGCTTGATTATTAACAATCTATTTAAACCTTTAACCACCTCTAACATGATTAAGAAAATCAAACTCCTTTCATTCCTGATCCTGGGAATTTTTTTATCACAGTGTTCGTCAGACCCTGTTCAAAAAGACCTGATCAATTATATTAATGTGGAAATTCCTAAAGTAAGCGCTCTTGAAACAGAGGCTGTTGATGCATTCCAGTCGGTGGCCGGAGCAAATTACACCAGCGACTCTGCTATGTCCGAAAAAATGAAATCGGTCGTCGTCCCTAAATATAATGAGTTTAATACCAAGCTTCAGGCAATTGTTCCTGCCACAGAAGAAGTTAAGAAGATTCATGGCGAGTATGTAGAAGCGGCTAAAGATCAGATGGAGGCCTTTAATCTGATTGTTGATGCCATTGAAAAACAAAACATGGATGAAGTTAAAAAAGCAAATGAAGACCTTAAGAAAGCAATCACGCTGGTTGAAAGCTGGAAAAAAGATCTGATGGAAACCTGCAAAGCACACAATGTGACTATGGACGGAAAATAATACCGTTATTTTCTGAAAAGGGACTGATCGCACATAGGGATCAGTCCCTTTTGTACCAGGAGACGTTCATTTTTATGAACCCATTTATGAAAAACTCCGTAGAGTCATAAACCTTAAACCTAAAATCAGACCCCATGCTTAGAAAAATCAATCTTTTCTTTTTTGCCTGCTTTGCACTTTTTAGCGCTTCTGTAGCCCAATCTTCCGATCCTATTCAGAAAGATCTTCTTAATTACATTAATGTGGAGCTGACTAAAGTGGCTTTGCTGGAAACGCGTGCTGTAGATACCTTTGAATCCGTATCGGGAAAGAACTATAAAGGAGATTCGATCATGTATGTTGCTCTCAAGGACGTCGTATTGCCAAATTATTCAGAGCTGTACAAAAAGCTGCAGGGCATTCATCCGGCGACCAAAGAGCTTAAAAAAATTCACGGCGAATATATAAAAGCGGCGAAGTATCAGCTGGAAGCTTTTAACCTGATTGTGGACGCCATCAAAAAACAAGACGCCAAAGAAATTCAAAAAGCGAACAAAGATTTAAAAGAGGCCATTTCGCTGGTTGCCGACTGGAAAAAAAAGCTGCTCGATTTGTGCGACAGGCATAATGTGGTGCTGGGCAAAGGCGAGTAATTATAAGACACTCGTCCCTTTGTAACTTACCGGCGTCCAATGCGTAAAATGATTTTGCATACCGCTTTTTAACCTTATAAAACTTCATCTATGAAAAACATTTTTAAACCTGCTTTGATGCTTTTGACAGCCATCACATTATTAACAGCATGTTCGAAGGATAAAAGCATTGAAAGACAAATTCAGAAAAAGGACGGTGTCTGGAATATCGACAATTTCGCCTGGAATGTCGTGGAACAGACATCCTCTCCCAGCCAGAATATATTCAGCGGCAGCACTTCCAATGCAGGTACGTTTACTTTTGATAACAACGGAACAGGAAAATACTCTTACACGGTAGCCGATACCATACAAAGGACAGGCACCTTCAGCTGGACCGTCGATAACGAAAAAGTCAGCATGGTCTCAGCTACTCAATCGGTTAATTACAGCAATTACAGTGTTACCCAGAAAGCAGTTACTTATAGCGGAGCCGATGTGAGTAAAACTAAAATGACTGTTACCGGCAGTGAAGTTGACCAGTATTCAAGCGGAAATGTTACCCAGTTCACCATTTCGGGCACGATGACGCTGAGCAAAAAATAAAGATTCATTTAAATACATAAAAAAAGCCGCAGGAGCGGCTTTTTTTATGGACTGAATATCCATTGTTACTTAACAGTGATGCAGCCGTCCTTAATTTCAATGTTGTCACCGTCTTTAACGGTTACGTCTCCGCAGTTGGTTTTAATCACGGCCGAACTTCCTCCACCCTGAATGGTTACGCTGGCAGTTCTGCTGCTGCCGAATTCAACCTTGGAAGTACTTCCTCCGATCTTAACATCGTATACATAGGTTTTGGAATCTTTGTTGTAATACCTCAGATAAACGCTGTTTATTGCTGCAAAGGAGATGCCGGCCATCAGCATAAAAATTCCGGAAAAAATCATTAGTTTCTTTTTCATGGTTTAGGGTTTAATGTGAATGCATGTAAAATAGACAATTATATTAAGAGGGCAAATCTGGCCTTTCTGACGGTATGTATGAAATCGCGCGAAAAGAACTATATTAAGAATCTTTCATCCAATTAAACGACGATACCATGAGCTTAAGAAAATTAAAAAAGGCCTATAAAAAGGCCGAGGCTAAAAAAACGCTTACCACCAAAGAAATGATTATGGTGAAAAGAGGGGACAAAAAATCCGACAAGGCTTCAGTAGCTAAAAAGTAAAAACAGAATTTAATTAAAAGGCCGGCGCTTCATCAGCACCGGCCTTTTTGCTTTTTCAGCAGCTTGGATTTTATTCTTTAATGATGGTGTGAGAGCTCGTTTGATTATCTGAATACAGGTTCAGGTAATAAATTCCAGGAGGAAGATCGGCCAGTCCAATCGTATTTTCTTCCTTCCTAAGGACAGCAGATCTCAGCTCATGTCCGAAGTGATTGTAAAGCTTTATGCAATGATCTCCGCTTCCCGAAAAATGCAGTGACAGCGATTCTTTGCATGGATTGGGATAAATCTTTACCTCGCAGCTGTGTCCTGACCCTGCCAGGCTGTTGTGCTGCTGTTTTTCCTCCTGCGAAATTCTTACGATCACTCCATCAGGCCCTACGGCTATGGCTTCGGTTTTACTAAAGGAATAAACCGAAGTAAGATGAGGTGCTGTTGCATGGAAAACAGACCAGCTGTTCCCCCCATTGCTGCTTTGCAAGATGGTATCTCCCACGGCGAATCCGTTGCCGGCGTCTGAAAAGCTGAAATCGGTTGTTCCATGCACCGTGGATACAGTTCCGGAAACATTGCCGTCCGTCATTTTATAAATAGCACGTGAACTGATTGCGAAGCCAAGATGCTTGTCCACCATTTTCAGTTTAGTGATCATTCCGTCTACGCAGGAGATCTGCGTAAATGTTTTTCCGCCGTCGCTGGTTTTGACGACTGGCCAGCAGGGTCTTCCAAGCCAGAGGAAAGTCTCCAGCACATAGCCTGTAGCGGTATCTGAAAAATTAAGAGAAGTCGAAAATTTAGTTCCCAGGGAAATAGTGGTCCAGGTTTTTCCTCCATCCCGGGTTTTGTACATAAAGCGACACTGGCTGCCACCTACATAACCATGGTTGGCATCCACAAAAGATATGGAACTCAGGCTGAAAGGACCGGGAGCCTGAAGCTTATGCCAGGTTTCCCCGCCATTCACCGATTTCAGAACGGTGCCGGAATCTCCGACTGCATATGCCACGCTGGCATTTACAAACTGAACGGCCGACAGCCATGCCCCGGAAGGGGATTTAACAATTTTCCAGCTATGTCCCTTGTCAATGCTTCTCAGGATTCTTCCGCTGTCTCCCACAATAATTCCTTTATTCTGCACAAAGCTCACGGCAGTCAGGTATGCTTTCACCCCCGAAGGGACTTGAATGACTGTATCAATTAGCGTTTTACCAAACGCCTTTGGTTGTCCTGATGCAATGATCAGAATGGATATAATGATGTATATTTTTTTCATGGATAGTCCTGTTATATAAAAACCTGTTATATAAAAAGGACTTCAGCCGGAAGGCAAATGTTTGAAGAGGATAGAAAAAGGGAAGAAATTATTTTATTGCCTCTGCCTGTTTATAGATTTTCCGGAAAAAGCATCACTGTCCGGTTTCGACTTTAAGTACATAGATACCTGCAGGGTAAGAAGCCATAGGAATAGTAAAAAGGCTTTGTCCGGAGATAATTCCATCCGATATCACGTGGAGGATTCTTCCATGCAGATCGCAAAGTAAAATACTTGCTTCGCAATCGCCCGGGCAGATTAAGCCTCAAGGTTCGGAAAAATGCTGAGATCAGTGCCAGTCTATATGATGAGCAATAGGGACTATTCTGGTTATTTCTTTTCTTTTTTGTGCCCGTATTTTTCTTTTGTAAATAGTTCAAGAGCCGCAACAAGCTCTTTATAATAAGATGATTAATTAAGAAGCATTTTCGTAACAAAATCGGTTTTTGTACCTTTTACAAGTTATATATAGAAAACGTATCGGTTATGATATCAAAGGTTCTCGCATTACTGGTTTCCGGCATGCTATTTACGTCTATAAATCATCCCGGTTCCCCGGAGGAAGGGCCTAAAGTTTATATAGCCACCTTTAAGAATGATGCCGAAGGGGCTTATACGCTTATTCACGATGATTTCGGAGGAGATTGGGCGCGGGGTATTGAAGAATATGCCGATACCATGGCCTTTAACCGGGGAATACCATTCTGTTTTGCGTTGATTTCCGGGCAGTGCGATAACAAGGACTGGAAAAATGCCAACCAGATGATCGCACATGGGCACCAGGTGGTGAACCATTCCATGTACCACAAATGTGGCAGGGATTTAGACTGGTGCACAGGAGGCAAATGGGATGAACATGATTTCGGTGTGGAGATAGACAGCAGC
>JBJMLY010000501.1:0-3372 GCA_045805025.1 Cytophagaceae bacterium
CAGACTTCGCGAAGATCTGCGCGAATTGTGGATTCAGCACGCCGGAAATATAGCCAGCGTGATTAAAAACTTTGTCAGGATGCTGGATGATCTCGTGGCGAACGGCACTCTGCAGGGTGCTACCACACCGGATCCTGAGAAGGGCGAGGCCGGCATAAACGCTTATCGGATCGAAAAAGACAAACGTGCCAACCGGGTTCGTGCACTTGAAATCGGCTTGTCGTTCGATACTACAAAACCATTTACCCTGTTTACCGTGAACAATCCAAACAGCAACGTATGAGCACTTCACTTACTATTCCAAAAGATCCGGTTTATCCACCCAGTATGGATTGGCAATTCCTCCGCCGCGAGGGTATCCGTCAGATTGAAAAACTGGGGTCAGATATATGGACCGATTATAACCTGCATGATCCGGGCATCACCATACTTGAAATTCTTTCGTACGCAATCACAGATCTCGGGTACCGTTGTAATATGCCGCCGGCAGATCTTTTTTCGGGAGGAAAAGGAACGTCATTTTTCACCGCCTCACGTGTGTTAGCCTGCGGCCCTGTTACTGCGCTGGACCTCCGTAAATTACTTGTCGATATCCCGGGAATTAAAAATGCCTGGGTGGAACAGATGGAGGATGGAGAGGTGACTTTCTGGTTTGGAAACATGTTTAGTAATACGCGTTTTTTTCGTGAAGTGGAAAACTATCTCCAAATTCTTGATTTAACTCCTGACGAATTAAATCTGGACTTTGCTGTTCCTGATTCCGCACTTATCGCAGCGATCTATAAGTGCCAGTCCGACAAGGACAAAGACAAGGCACGCGACGACTTCCGCCAAGATATGATAACAAGGATCAATGCCGCTAACCTGTCAGATAATTTCAGAAAAATCTTTATTCTTTATATGGCTGACCGCTCACTGTCGGAATGCCTTTATTATATTTTGGAAGACCTGGGGGACGATGACGAATTAACTGAGCTGCAAAGGACCGATTATGAACTGATCGTTGAAGAACTCAGGTTACTGCATAATATGTTGCAGGTTGACGATTTTAATTATAACTGGGATAAAAAGCTGGATATCATCCGGCCAGGCTCAACCTTGCTCGGCCTTGTGAAGTTATATCCTGAAATCGCAAACTTCCTTTGCGAACAGCCCTTACTGGCCCTTCTTATGGCCGGCAGTCTTCGAATTACTGCGATGCCGGGCGACAACGTTATTCCAGGATGGTACAACATATTTGTTCCGCAAGGAATTTATACCGTTACACTTATGCTGGAACCGGATGCCGACGAAGAGAGTGTGGTTGCCGAAGCCCGTTCTTTGCTGCAAAAGGTACGCAACCTCGATGAAGATTATGATCCTCACATCAGGGTAGTGGAAAGTATTGCAATGGGAGTTGATCTCTGTCTTGAAATTGATCCTGCTGCAGATGCGTTGGAAGTGATGTGCAAGGTGCATCAGGTCATCGAGCATTACCTGCGGCCGCCGATTGTTTTCTATAGTCTTGAGGAGATGCTGAATCGTTATGGGGAGTTTCTGATTGATGCGGAAGTTCTTCAATCGCTTCGTGATGCACGCCTTCCGGAAGAAGTAGTAGTTGTGGTTGAAATGCTGGAAGACAAACATTTTGTAGGCAGTCAGGATTTTCGCACTGCATTGGCTAATCTGCTTCCTGCGGAGGTCATGGAGGATTATTATGATGATATTTTTATTAATGTAAAAAAAATTTATGATGCAGACCAGGTGTATAAAGGACCGATCCTAAAGAATGGTTTCGTTATAGAGGAGGAACTCGTCACTGCGCAACCCCGCCAGACCGTATACCGTTCCGACATTTACCAGGCAATTACCGGAGTAGAGGGTGTAATTGATATAGAGCGGCTTGAAATTTACCGCTGCGACAAACCTGATCTAAGAACAGGCAACTGGTGTTTGCAGTTTGAGTGCCGCTGTCTCCCCCAACTGAGTTGGGACTGCTCTTACTTTTCAATCGTTTCGAATGGGATAGAATTGCCTGTCAACGAGCAAAAGATCATCGAATATATCGAAGCCCATCCTGAACCCGTATCGAAGCTGAACCGGGAGGGTCTGAGCGATCTTCCAGTACCTATCGGTAAACCACTGCACGGACTTTCCTCTTTTACCAGCATCCAGATGGATTTTCCCAGGACCTATAAGATAGGCGTGACCGGAATTTCGAAAAAAGAATCCGTTCTCCGCCAGGCCCAGGTAAAACAGTTGCAGGGATATCTTTTCTTTTACGATCAGCTGCTCGCTAATTATCTCTCGCATTTGTCTTCAGTAAAAGATATTCTTTCCGTGACACCGGGAGCATCAAAAAAATTTCAGCCGCTATACGACATACCGGGCGTACGCGATCTGTTGCTTGACTTTGACCCGGCAGCTTCATGGGCGGACTTTACAGCCGATGAAAATAACGCTTATGTCACTGTGTTAAAAAGACTCGCCGATGGTAATGACACCCGCGCAAAATTATACAGGGAGAAAGTGCTCGACCATCTTCTTGCAAGATTTGGTGAACAATTCACCGATTTCGCTTTGCAATTGTATAAGATTGAAAAACCGCTGAATAGTGCATCGGCCTGGGAGCCGGAGGAAAAACTTGACGACATCATAGCCGATAAAGAACGGTTTCTTCAACATGTAGCTGAACTTGGCTACTTCCGCGCATCTGCGTTTAATTACTATTCAACGCCGGAAACACCATCAGGCTATTGGAACACCGGCAATGTGGAAGGTGTGAAGAAAAGAGTCTGCGCCATTCTGGGAATGAAAGACGCTACTCGCCACACGATCACCTGCCCGCCATTGTTCACTGTTGAAGTCGCTGCCGTTCGTAGTACCGGTGGCGCCGCAGGAAAGGAAAAATATGAATACTATGTCAGGTCAGATGATAAGAAAACACGCCTGCTGGTTAGCACCGCCCGTTTTTCCAGCCAGGAGGCTGCGATAGCTGCCAGCCGCGAGTTCCTGAATATGTCTGTTGACAAAAGCAGTTATGGGATCGTAAATGGAAACCGAATTGCCTTCTGGGCGGGAATAGACCCCACTGACCGCACCAACGATAACGCCTTGCTGGTAGAACCGGTTGAAAATGCGGACCAGGTGGAAAAGCGGCTCAAGCATATACAGGATCTTTCTGCAGGCAATTGCGAAGACGATGGTTTTCATATTATCGAACACATACTTCTGCGGCCGCGCAATGATTCTTTCGCCGCGATACTGGAGCCCATGCTGGCCTGTCTGCGTGAGCCGGAAATGTTGGATCCTTATTCATTCTGGATGACGATTGTGGTGCCAGGATGGACCGGAAGGTTCAGCGATCCTAAAAGGCTGGAGGTTTTCATGCAG
>JBJMLY010000502.1:0-4029 GCA_045805025.1 Cytophagaceae bacterium
GAAAGAATTTCCTTCGACAACTCATTCAGGATGCTTGTCTGTATAACCCTCTTCAATGGTCTGGCGCCAAACTGAGGGTCGAAGCCCTGCTGGCCCAGAAGGTCAAGTACTTCGTCGGTAGCCTCGATCTTGATGCCGCTTTCTTCCAGTCTTTGCTGAATATGTTTGAACTGGATGTCCACGATTTTCCTGATCTCTTTTCTGGTGAGAGGCTTGAACATGATCAGTTCGTCGATCCTGTTCAGGAATTCCGGACGTACTGTTTTTCTCAGTATCTCCATCACTTCCTTTCTGGTTTTTTCTACAATCTGCTCTTCATTGCTTTCATTCATCAGGGCAAAATTTTCCTGGATGATATGAGAGCCGATGTTGGAAGTCATGATGATGATCGTATTCTTGAAATTCGCCACACGACCTTTGTTATCGGTCAGTCTTCCGTCATCCAGCACCTGTAGCAGTATGTTAAATACATCAGGGTGCGCTTTTTCAATTTCATCCAGCAGGATCACAGAATAGGGTTTCCTTCTCACGGCTTCGGTGAGCTGTCCGCCTTCATCATAACCCACATATCCGGGAGGCGCTCCGATCAGTCTGCTGACCGCATGCCTTTCCTGGTATTCAGACATATCAATTCTTACCATGGAATTTTCGTCGTTGAAAAGGAATTCAGCCAGGGCTTTAGCTAATTCGGTTTTACCGACGCCCGTGGTGCCCAGGAAAATAAACGAACCTATCGGTCTCTTCGGATCCTGTAGACCCGCCCGGCTTCTTCTCACCGCATCGGCAATAGCGCGGATGGCTTCTTCCTGTCCGGCGACTCTTTTGCCCAGCTCTTCTTCCAGGTGCAACAGTTTTTCTCGTTCGCTCTGCAACATTTTGGAAACCGGAATGCCGGTCCACTTGGCCACCACTTCGCCGATGTCTTCAGCCGTTACTTCTTCTTTAAGCATACTGTTGCCTTGTTGAAGTTCTCCCAGCTGTTTTTTGAAATCTTCCAGTCTGGTTTCGCTTTCCTTGATCTTACCATAGCGAAGCTCGGCCACTTTGCCATAATCACCGGCACGCTCGGCCTGCTCGGCTTCTACTTTGAGCCGGTCGATATTTTCCTTTTCTTTCTGAATGCCTTCAATGATCTGCTTTTCGTTCTGCCATTTTGCTTTCAGCTGGTTACGGGTATCGGTCAGCTCGGCAATTTCCTTGGAAAGATGCGCCTCTTTTTCCTTGTCATTTTCTCTTTTGATGGCTTCGCGTTCTATTTCCAGCTGCATAATCTTTCTTTGCACTTCGTCCAGCTCTTCAGGAACAGAATCGATTTCCAGCCTGAGCTTGGAAGCGGCCTCATCCATCAGGTCGATGGCTTTATCGGGCAGAAAGCGATCTGAAATGTAGCGGGTGGAAAGTTCCACGGCTGCAATGATCGCTTCGTCTTTGATCCGCACTCCGTGATGGACCTCGTATTTGTCCTTGATCCCGCGCAGAATGGAAATGGCGTCCTGCATATCCGGTTCGTCTACCATCACGGACTGGAATCTTCTTTCCAGGGCTTTATCTTTTTCAATATATTTCTGATACTCCTTGAGCGTCGTAGCACCGATGGTATGTAGTTCACCTCTGGCAAGCGCAGGCTTCAGCAGGTTGGCAGCATCCATGGCTCCTTCTCCTCCGCCTCCGGCTCCTATCAGTGTATGCATTTCATCAATAAAAAGAATGATCTGGCCTTCCGAGTCGATAACCTCTTTGATTACCGCTTTCAGCCGCTCTTCAAATTCTCCTTTGTATTTGGCGCCAGCTACCAGCAAGCCCATGTCCAGCGATACAACCGTTTTGCTTTTCAGATTTTCCGGTACGTCTCCGTCCACGATTCTCTGAGCAAGGCCTTCCACGATGGCGGTTTTACCTACACCGGGCTCGCCCAGCAATACGGGATTATTTTTTGTACGTCTGCTGAGGATCTGAAGCACCCGGCGGATCTCTTCGTCCCTGCCAATTACAGGGTCAATCTTCCCCTGCTTTGCCAGCTGGTTCAGATTTTTCGAATAGCGCTCCAGTGATTTATACTTGGCTTCGGCATTCTGGTCGGTTACTTTATTGCCTCCGCGAAGTTCTTTGATGGCTGCCTTCAGGTGCTTCTCGGTAAAGCCAGCATCTTTCATGAGGGAAGATACTTTGTCTTTCCCATTCAGTATCCCAAGCAGTATATGTTCAACGGCTACAAACTCATCGCCGAATTCTTTCAGGTAGGAAGCAGCTTTGTTCAGAGCTTGTAATGCATCCGTAGAAAGATAAGGACTGCCTCCGCTTACTTTTGGGTATCCTTTGATAATGTCGTCCAGCACCAGCTCGAAATGGTTTCTGTTCACATTAAGCTTTTTCAGCAGGAATGAAACCATGCTTTCTTCAGCGACCAGAATGGATTTCAATATGTGTCCGGTCTCCACAGCCTGCTGCTGATGATTTCCCGCGATCTCAATGGCCTTTTGAATGACCTCCTGAGATTTGATTGTATAGTTATTAAAGTTCATATCTTTTGTTCCTCTGTATTTGGTCAGCAAAAAATTATCCATTGCTTTTTAGCATGGTTAATCTGAAATATTGACATAAAAACTAAAAGAAATAAAGCAGAAAAATGTTATAAGCAGGACAAAATGGCAATTATTTTAATTTGTAGGAAACAGACCAGACCTGTGAAATAACAAAGTTGTGGGTTTTAGGCCGGTCAGGATTTTGCAGCTTATAAACTTCAAAAGGAGTCCCTCCCGGATACTGGTAGGTCGCGCTTTTCTTTTCTGCATCGGTGAATGCATAATCTGTTCTTGCTGTAAACCCCAGTCTTATTTTTTCTGAAATTCTAAAATCAATTCCTGCTCCTGCGGTTCCCGCGAAGAGGACTTTATGGAAATAGGAATTGTTGGCTTGCTGAAGGTCGAATAAGCCGCTGCTTTTACTGATGATAACCAGAGGGCCATCCGCTTTCAGAAGATAATTTAATTGTATCCCTCCGTTCAATTTAAAGATCAGCTTCTTGTCAGGATTCGTATTAAGGGAAATAACAACCGGAACTTTCAGATAGTCCATTCTTTTTTTGCCGGGAAATTCTTTGGAATTATAGACCGACAAAAAGCTCTGACCTTCCGATGAAAAAAGAAGTCCGCTTCCGATTCCCGTATGGTCGCTGAAATTATAGAGCATCTGTATTCCAATAGCCTGATCGTATGTGGTCCGGTATTGGTATAGCTGCCCATACAGGGAAGCATCGTCCTTGTTCCGCATGGAAGTTATCTGAGGAAGATAGTTGACACTAAGCCATAATCCTTTCTGGGCTTCTGCAATTCCTGTCTGAACGATAAGGGCCAGTATTAAAAAATAATTCCTCATCATGATGCGAGAGTCTTGTTTTTTACCGGGCCATCGTAAATATACCTTACCATTTGCTGGAAGGAGCAACAAGGTCGGTGCTGTTCATGAATTTATAGCTTACGCCCATTAAAAGGCCGATGGCATGATTTCTTGAAGAGAATGAATCCTTCCCGTTAAAGCTGTAGTAGGGAAGGTCCAGGTAGGTAGATTTTTTATTGGCTCCGTCGGTGAGAGCATACTCGATCCTTACAGCTGTATTCAAAGTAAGTCTGCGGGAAATTTTAAAATCAAGTCCCCAGCCCGCTACCGCCTGAACAATGAATTTATTGTAATAGGAATTGGAAGCATTTGGAAGATCGTAAAAATCCGAGCCACCCGGAGAAGCTTGTTGATATACCACCAATCCGCCCGCAGCCTTGATCAGGTAACTTCCTTCAGCGCCACCATAAAAAACAGATTTTATTCTTGGACTTATTCTGTATCTGTATCGGAGAAGAACAGGGATATTGAAATAATCCAGTCTCTTTTTGCCTTTCCAGGTGAATTCATAAGGAGTGCCGCCATTGACAACAGATTTCCATTTCTGGTTGTGTGAAGTATAGAGCGCGCCGAACTGAAGGCCTATTTTATCTGTAAAATTATAGGTGAAACTCAAACCTGCTCCGCCTGCGA
>JBJMLY010000503.1:0-3718 GCA_045805025.1 Cytophagaceae bacterium
GACAAACTATTGATGAGAATTTTTTAGTTTAAAACCCAGACATGGGACCTCTGTTTCCTCTTGGGGCATGAGGTTTGAGACTCATCGGTATGAATAAAAAATCCTTTACCATCGATTATAATGGCAGAAAGGCCGAATGCACGGACTTGGGCGATAGCTTTATGATCCAGCTTACTTACAAGCCTGTTTATATACAAATGATCCGGGACGAAGAAGGGGCGAAACACTGGATTGAAAAAGAAGACCAAAGGGAAACCCTGTTGTCAAAAGAACTGGGAAGCATAATTAGCAAGAACTACCTGGATTGAAGGAGCGGAGAACCACGAGCCGCAGGATGAATTTTCGATACCGCCAATTTTGTTACTCATTCGCGCCGGTCATGACCATTACGAAACCCGATCCGAATTCCTGATTCGCCATTCTTCTCTTATGATTTTTTGAAATCTTTTATGATGCTGGTTAAGAGCAGATAGATAATAGCGGCGCACATGATAAAACTGATATAGCTCACGATCCCCGGTCTTTTTCCTTCTCTTAAAACAAATAGTAGTAGTGCAGAATAGAGTATACTGATACTGACCCTCAGCCAGTTTTTCTGAAGATGCTTCATAAGGTACAATAGTGGACCGACAAAATACTACCTTCTTACAACTTATGCAAGCAGGGAGGATTATAGTTAAAAGGGAACCATAATATAAGCAGCATGGGGAGGATGGTTGGAGCAATTAAGAAAATTTTTACGGTCATTCAGATGGAGAAAACTGCACGAACGCGCATGATAACCTTTCTACCTTCATCGCCATGGTAACATACACATTTATAAAAGAAGGAAGCAGCTGGTACATTGATCTGCCTGAATACATCAGGCAGGGGGGCAAAAAAGCAGACCTTCAGATGGTGGAAGGGGCAGACACGATGTTAGAACTAATGGCGGAAGGCGGCCGATCCCTGAGGGTTTCCATAGACCGTAATCTGTTTGACGAAGCTGACCTTCTTGTGCTGACGCAGAAATGCGATCCCTCCATCGGGGGAGGTTACTATCGCATGAAAACCTATGAAGGAAAAGATATCCATCAAACCATGTGGCTGTGTGGCGTGCTGGATTTTGTATTTGGCGAAATACCAGAAAAGATCTTTGTTAAAAAAGAAAAATCCTAGGAGCTTAAAGGCCCTGCCGGTACACCCGTCGAAAAACGACGCCGATTTATTTGAATTCTTCCTTTGTTTTTATAATTTCATCCTGTTCTGCTGTGTAGAACAACCAACCCTATGAACTTACCGGAATCCATAAACCCGCCCGAGGCAACGATTCAAGAAAGCTCTCCTCACACGACGAGGCTTCCCCGTTTGCAGGTAGCCGAACTCCCCTGGATGCGGTCACTGATTTTTGCGCTCACTATCATTTTTTGTATAGGCAGCGCAGCACTATTCCTGGGCCGCAACAAACGCCGGCCTGCGGACTGGATTTATATCAATGCCCTCAATGCCCGGCAGAACGTTAAGCTGCCCGATGGCTCCAAGGTGCTTCTTCAAAAAGGAAGCTCTATCACGTATCGGTCCGATTATGGAAAGGTTCATCGTACGGTGCAGTTAAAGGGTGAAGCCTATTTTGAAGTGCAGTACAATGCTTCGATGCCTTTTTCGGTCCGGGGCACTAATGAAATCCATACAGACACCAGCACTTCTTTTTTTATTCGCAGCAATGACTCGGTGGAACAGGTGATTGTTTCCAGTGGCCATGTAAGGATAGAAAGCAAGGCTCATAAGGGAGAGTCTGTGCTCGTTAATTCAGGACAAAAAGCAGAAGTGATCGGAGGAAAAATTGTTCAGTCAGCCATTATCCAGGAGAACCCACACGAATGGAACCACGAACAGCTCATTTTCAATAAAACACCACTGAAACAGGTAGCAGCAGATATTCGTCAATACTATGGAGTGCCTGTAAATTTTGCCCTGGATGTGGACCCGGATACGATTTTTGTCACTGCTGAATTTGACAACGACCCCCTGGCCGTCATCCTACAAAGGATCGGATCCATAACCCATCTTCTGGTAAAGCAGGAAGGCAACATGGTTCAAATAACAAAACCTGTAAAACTAAATAAAGAAGTGAAACCCGTCGTAGTTTCAGTCAAAGCGAATCCGCCGGTAAACCCGGAACCGAAACCAGTGAAGAAGAAAAAGAAAAGCTGGATCAGAAGGTTGTTTTCGAAAAAGCCAGCTAAATAAATCCTTTCTGTACACCGAATAAAAATCAAATACTTCCATACATCTTTTAAAAAGCTCATATCGCACACTACCATAGGTGTATCCGTTTATCCCGGTTCACCTTATCACGCTTCGCTTTACAGCAACCGCAACAAAAACAAATAAGTATATTATAGAATGGAGAGACGCAAGCGGAAGTAGAAGATGAAAACAAATGTCCAGTACCGCCCTAACCGGCAGGAATAAAGTGGATCTCGATCTTTCCTCTGTGTCACGGGAACCTGTATTATCATATTCAAGGACCGGGAACAGGGCATGAAAAGTTTTAAGGTCCATAAACAATAATATATTGCGACATGAAAAACATTTTTCTTTTCCTTTTTCTTTTTTTCGGAATCTATTCTCAGGCACAGCCAGCTACCTATTTTCGTATCCCCCAGCCACGGGCCAATTTATATGGCTTCGCCAATCTATCCACACCTGATAGTGGTTATATAGGGATAGATAAAGGCCCCCTTGCATTGAAGCTTTCTGGTTACACTACCCAAAGGACAATCACCTTATTAAAATTCGACAGCCATTCCAGCCTTGTTAAACAGATTCCACTTGCAGGGGGCGAAAAGGTGTTCAGCTCTTATTATACGGATATAAAGAAAGCAGGAGGGAAGTATTGGTTTCTTTATATGGAGGCTCCTGAAGGCCATAAAATCGGAAATATTATGGCCAGGGAAGTAGATCCCATCACATTGGAAATGGACCAGCCAAGAATCCTTGTTCCCGCAACTGATATGGAAATAACACCGAAATATATTTATGTTGAACCGCAGGTCCAGTTAAAAACCTCACCGGATGGAAAACAGAGCGCCATGCTTATTTCATTGAACCTGGGCCAAGTGGTAGTTATAGGTTTTGATCACTCGATGAAACCTTTGTGGACAAAAAGGGATACCATCGGCAGTTACTATGAAAGCCTCCGGTCGGTGACCATCGACAACGAGGCCAGGGTATATGTTTCCTATTTAAAAGAAAAAACATGCTTCATCCGCCGTTATACCCAAAATGGGCTCTATCAGAACATGCCGGTAAATCTAGACGGTCCAGCTCCCAGTGAACTGATATTACAAGTCCTGAAAAATGACCAGGTAGTTTTGTGTGGCACTTATACCAGGAATGACTATACGAGCGTGGGGGTTTACCAAACATTTTTTATTGATGATGGACGGCTGGAAAAATTTCGGATGATCGATTTTCCCGACTCCCTGGTCAGAATTCTTGCACGAGACAGCTGGGGTTCTACCAAAAGTAAAAAATACGGTCTTACACCAAGCTGTCATATCCGAATCATAGAAATGCCGGATGGTACAGTGAGTATGGTGGTGGAATTTAAGGCCGACCCCCATTATTCAAATCAGTCTGGAGACCTTCTGGTAATCTCGCTTAATAAAGGCAAAGGAATTTTTGCCAGGATTCCGAAATACAGCGTGGACTATGGAGGGGACCAGGGCGATCA
>JBJMLY010000504.1:0-2887 GCA_045805025.1 Cytophagaceae bacterium
GGTCCCGGGCCTTTTGCGGTTAGCCATCCTTTGGTTTCCCGTTCCCAGTCGAGTCTGGTTTCAACGTATGTTTCCATGGTATTAATGAGTTAAAATGAGTTTAAGGTCTTCTGTGTAATGAATCCTGATCTTAGAAAGCTTGTCGGGATGAATGCTTTTTTCTACGGCGGCGATGACCTTCCTAATCAGATTGAAGAAGTCTGTTTCTGTGCCAAGCTCTCTGGCTACCTGAAGAATCAGATTGTAGGTTTTAGGTTTGGTTTTTAGAATGACCTGCTGCATATGTTGTTTTTATATGAAGCAAAGTTCGGTAAGCAGTAAAAGAAGGGAAATGACCTGGGGCAGTCTTCGTGCTGACCTTCATCACTTCAATTCATTCGGGGAAGGCTTGCCTTTTGCCCAGCAACCAATTGTATAGAAGCTTGCATCGGCAATGTTTTCCAGGGCTGTTTTTGTAAGGAAAGCCTGATGACCTGTGATCAGCACATTTTTAAAAGAAAGCAGGCGGGCCAGCAAATCGTCCTGGAGAGTTTCGGTAGAATGGTCGTAGAAAAAAAGTCCTTTTTCATGCTCATACACATCGAGACCCAGGTAGCCAATATGGCCTGACTTTAAGGCGTCGAGCACGTCGGTGGTTTTTAAAATAGGTCCTCTCCCAGTATTGATCAGCATGACTCCTTTTTTCATTTTGCCGATAAGGTCTTTGTTAATAAGGTATTTTGTCTGAGCATTAAGCGGGACATGGATGGTGATAATATCGGATGAGGAGGCCAGTATTTCAAGACTGCTATATTCTATACCATACTTCGCAGCAGCTTCCTCATCTTTGCTGATGTCGAAGGCAAGTATCCTGCATCCGAATCCGGATAAGATCTTCGCCACGATTTTTCCGATTTTGCCCATTCCGATAATGCCGACGGTTTTTTGATGCATGTCAAAGCCGATCAATTGATCCAGGCGGAAATCATATTCTTTTACTTGCCTGTCTGCCTGAACCAGATGTCTGTTTAAAGCCAGCATGATCGCGATGGTATGTTCGGCAATCGCATAGGGGGAATATTCGGGAACATTGGCTACCATAAAGCCAAGCGTGTGAGCATAGGGAATATTTACCTGGTCATAGCCTGCAGCGCGGATCGCTATGTATTTTACTCCTGATTTCTTAAGCTCATCCAATACAGCTGCGGAGCCGTCGTCGTTTGTAAAAATCAGGACTGCATCCGACCCCTCCGCCTTATGACAGGTACTTATGTTAAGCGCTTCATCGCAAAACTGCAAATCATGATTTGCCTGGTTGGAAGCGATCAGGTATTCTTTCTCAAAATTCTTCGCGCTGAAAACAATTACTTTCATTTCGATTTTATATTTTCGTCCGGATGCTGGCTGATAAAGGCTTTGGGCGCATATACCGGGCACCAGCCCATCACCACTGTTATTATAATGGTCAAAGACAGCAATAAAAACACCGGGGCGTTGAAATGGTTAAATAAAACGAGAAGGCCGGTCACAATTATTATACGTACGTATTTGTCCGTTCTGCTCATATTTGATTTAAGCTTTTTCATACACCCTTCTGTAATTGTCAATCATAAAGGCATAAAAACTTTCTTTGATTATTTTAAGGTCTCTGCTGATGTGCTTCAGGCCCATGGTACATTCTTCATCGTCCTGGCAGCGGGCAATCCCTTTTTCTGCAAATAAAGATTTGGCATGTTTCTCACAGTTTTCAATACGTTCTGAGACAAGCGCGAGCTGCTCTCCGCATCGCTCAAATTCTTTCCAGTATCCGTCAAGTACGTTGATCGCTCTTTTGTCTATGGAGTCGGAATAGGCTTTGCTGAGGAGCTTGAGGAAAAAATTAATTTCCTGCTTCAGGAAGGCTATTTCAGAATATAACTCCAGGTGTTGTGCATGCAGTTGTTTGATGTCTTTCATAAAAATATTTTTCACGAAGCTATCCATTCCGGCAAATCGCATGAATGATGAAAAACAGAACCGGGGGTGATTTATATCATACCTGTTTGTTCGCCTGATTAAGAACTTTGAAAAAAAATTTATGGAGACCAACGACGATCAGAAATGTTCAGAAAAAAAGCGAATCGGATACATCGAAAAGATCCTGGAAAAAGAGAAAGGAGAGCTTTCAGAACTGGAGAAAGAAGTTCTCAAAAGCATAAAAGAACAGGAAATCATTTCCTTGAACCTGGAGACGGACAAAGGCGGCGAAATAGCAGTAGGAGACCGGATTGCTGACCGGGTTGCATCTTTCGGTGGCAGCTGGAGGTTTATCATCAGCTTTTTTGCAGTGCTGCTGGGCTGGATTCTGATGAATGCCTACATGCTGGGCCGAAATACATTTGATCCCTACCCCTTTATCCTGCTGAATCTGGTGCTGTCCTGTCTGGCCGCCATACAGGCAC
Source organism: Cytophagaceae bacterium (assembly GCA_045805025.1). Taxonomy (GTDB): domain Bacteria; phylum Bacteroidota; class Bacteroidia; order Cytophagales; family Cytophagaceae; genus DATMOV01. Next base: position 2,421 of record JBJMLY010000504.1, read on the forward strand.
CCATCATTATGATGAGTCAGAACAGAAAGGAAGCCAAAGACCGCGCAAGATCCGAGCATGATTATAAGATCAATCTGAAGGCGGAGCTCGAGATACGCCTTCTGCACGAAAAAGTAGACTACCTCCTTACCAGACAATGGCAGCATCTGATTGAGATTCAGAAAATGCAGATGGAGGTGATGGATGAGATGCTGGATAAAAAAGTTTCCCGGAAAGAATAAGTATTAATGAATCTTGCCTGAAACAGCAGGAACTAAAACCTGCACGCTTGGATCAGCTGCCTGGATGATTAAGTTGAAACTCTCAACGGGTTCGTCGGCAAGATGGTCTTGCTTAAATGGTATAAGTACATTTGCACTCATTGAACCGGCTGGAATCGTAACTTGAATAGGCGCCGAAGAAATGTCGTTCTCATCTGTAGTCACGTGCTGCACGATGAGAGTTAATTGAACTGGCATTGCAGACAC
>JBJMLY010000505.1:0-12173 GCA_045805025.1 Cytophagaceae bacterium
TCATTCACGGCATATCGTTGCCGGAGGCGCTGGACATGAGCGGACGTAATCACTGGGATATTCCCCACATCGACACCCTGGAGCTCTGGAAATTCGGCGATCGTAAAAGTTACTCTTCCCTGGAATTACTGGCAGCGATTCTGAAAATACCCATTGGTAAAGAGGGTTTTGACGGAAGTATGGTCAGAGATACTTATTACAAACACAAAGATCTTAAAAAAATCGTCGACTATTGTATGAAGGATGTGATCATGACCGCACAGATATATCTGCGGTTTAAAAACCTTCCATTGATCGGGGATGAAAACATTCTGATGCTTTAAAAATCGACTTTAAAAACAATCTACTAATAATCAATAAATTGCTAATTGTGGCGAAGATAGGGGATGTATGGAAATAGCATGATTTTTCAATGAATTATGATTTTTTTCGGTTAAATATTCTCTTATATTTATACAAGGCAACAACCATCATTTTGAGTGCAGGAACAGCCATCTAAAGAGGAGAAATACCTTCTGGAAGTAAACAATCTTCAGACTTTCTTTAAAACAGAAGAAAGTATCGTGAAGGCCGTGGACAACATCAGCTTTAAGCTGAAGAGGGGAGAGACGTTGGGTATTGTGGGCGAATCAGGATCGGGAAAGTCGGTTACGGCCCTCTCCCTGATGAAACTGATACCGGACCCGAAGGAGCAGATTAAGGGAGGGCAAATTCTTTTCGATTCACCTACCCGGGGCAAAGTCGACATCGTAAAGCTGGACGAAAGCTCTATGGAAGATATGCGTGGGAATGAAATTTCCATGATCTTTCAGGAACCGATGACATCGCTGAACCCGGTTTATACCTGTGGAGACCAGGTGATGGAAGCCATTCTGCTGCATCAGAAATTCGACAAAGAATCTATTGCCGAAAAACTCGGGAATTTCATTAAAAAATTTCTATTCAATGGCCCCGGAAAACTTTTCCGGAAAAAGAAATACCTGACACGCAAAGAGCAGGAAGCCAAGAAGCTTACCATTGAGCTTTTCGAAAAGGTAGAACTCCCCAGGCCGGAAGATATATTTCAGTCATACCCACATCAGATTTCGGGCGGACAAAAACAGCGGGTGATGATTGCCATGGCTATGTCCTGTCATCCCGACGTACTGATCGCCGATGAGCCTACAACCGCACTTGATGTGACCGTTCAGGCAAAAATCCTGGACCTCATGCGCCATCTGCGTGATGAAAATAATATGTCCATCATTTTTATCACGCATGATTTCGGTGTGATTGCGGAGATCGCCGACCGGGTGGCGGTCATGTACCATGGAAAGATCGTGGAAGAAGGAACTGTCTGGGATATCTTTTCAAATCCACAGCACCCTTATACCAAAGGACTTCTGGCATGTCGTCCGAGACTTGATTTGAAGTTGAAAGTATTACCGGTGGTATCCGATTTCATGGGTAAGGACGAAGACGGAAATCTCTACGAAAAGCAATCCAATAAATTTCATTCTGTAGGCGAGGCGATCCTGCTGAATTTTGTCAGCGACGACGAAATTGAAGAAAGGCAGGCAGAATTATCCAAAATGGCTCCGCACCTGTGTGTGAGAAACCTCAAGACCTACTTCCCGATCAGTCATGGGCTTTTTGGTAAAGTGACCGATTATGTCAAAGCGGTAGACGACGTAAGCTTCGATGTTTATCCGGGAGAGACGATCGGGCTGGTAGGTGAATCAGGCTGCGGTAAAACAACGCTGGGCCGAAGTATACTCCGGCTGGTAGAGCCTACCTCGGGAGAAATTCTTTTCGATGGAAAGAATATCGTGAACCTGCAGGGAGAAGATATCAGAAAGCTCAGAAAAGACATGCAGATCATTTTTCAGGATCCTTATTCGTCCCTCAACCCGAGAATGACGATCGGAGAAGCGATCATGGAACCTATGCGTGTTAACAAGGTGTTGGATACCGACATGGCCAGGCGTAAAAGAGCGATCGAACTGCTGGAAACAGTGAGCCTTAGCAAAAAGCAATTCCTTCGCTATCCGCATGAATTCTCCGGAGGGCAAAGGCAGAGGATCTGTATAGCTCGTGCACTGGCTCTGAATCCGAAATTTATCATTTGCGATGAGTCAGTTTCAGCCCTGGACGTATCGGTGCAGGCACAGGTGCTGAACCTTTTAAATCAGCTTAAAGAAGAATTCAACTTTACCTACATTTTTATCTCACATGACCTGTCTGTGGTAAAGTTTATGTCCGACAGGATCATTGTGATGAACAAAGGGAAAATTGAAGAGATGGGATACGCGGAAGAAATTTACTCGAATCCCAAAACCGAATATACCCAAACATTAATAGACGCTATACCGAAAGGAGATCTTGAAGATATCCGGAAGGCACAGCTTAAAAGAAAAGTAATAACCTAGACAAATGGGTAAGAAAGAAAAAACAACAAAAAGAACACTCTCAGAGGAACTGACGGCGAAAGCAGAATATTTTTTCAGACAAAGTAAAAGCAAAGCATATTCCCTCAAGCAAATACATAAAAAGCTTGGCCTCAAACAACACGAAGACAAAGTCGAATTCAATGACCTTGTCAATACAATGGTCAGAAAGGGCCAGGTTGTGAGACTTAAAAACGGCACTCTCAAGGCAGCAAAAAAGGCCGATCTTGAAAATCTTATCACCGGACGAATTGATTATGTCAATGCACGTTTTGGTTTTCTGATCAGTGCTGATACAGACGATGACGTATGGATCAATGCCGGTAAAATGAACTCCGCCATGGATGGCGATATTGTAACTGTTTCTGTCTACGATGGCAGAACAGGCAAAGACCGCCGGAAAGAAGGGGAAGTAGTGGAAGTTCTGGAGAGGAAGAGAGAAGATTTCGTAGGAAAGCTTGAGGTCTCTGCCAGATATGGCTTCGTGATTGCCGACAGCAAAAAAATGCATTACGATATTTTTGTCCCGATGGACAAAATGTTAACTGCCAAACACGGAGATAAGGTGATTGTAAAAATTACCGAATGGCCGGGCAGAGATAAAAATCCCGTTGGGGAAGTGATTGAAGTGCTGGGCGCTGCGGGCGATAATGATGTGGAAATGCATGCCATCATGGCCGAATACGGACTGCCTTTTACCTTTCCTCAGAAGGTAGAGAAGGAAGCCGAAAATATCGAAGAGCGTATTGACGAAAAGGAAATTAAATCCAGAAGAGATTTCAGAGATATCACGACGTTTACCATCGACCCGGTAGACGCGAAGGATTTTGACGATGCTCTTTCGTTCAGAAAGCTCGATAATGGCCGGTATGAGATCGGTGTGCATATCGCGGATGTGACGCACTATGTAAGACCGGGTACGGTACTTGAAAAAGAAGCCTACAACCGGGCGACCTCGGTTTACCTGGTGGACAGGGTCGTGCCTATGCTTCCGGAGAAATTATCCAATGGACTATGCTCACTCAGACCTAAAGAAGACAAGCTGACCTTTTCGGCCGTATTTGAAATGGATACGGATGGCAAGATTCACGACCAGTGGTTCGGCAAGACCATCATCCATTCTAACCGCAGATTTGCCTATGAAGATGTTCAGGAAATTATCGAAGGAGCAAAAGGTGAATTTGCCGAAGAGATCCATATCCTGAATGATCTGGCTCACAAGCTGCGCAAGGAAAGGTTCAAAAAAGGATCCATTGGTTTTGAAACCCTTGAAGTAAAATTCAAGCTGGATGATAAAGGATTTCCACTGGCGGTAATTCCAAAAATCAGAAAAGACGCTCATAAGCTGATCGAAGACTTTATGCTGCTGGCGAATAAGAAAGTAGCCGAGCATGTATTCTTCATGAAGAAAGGTCAGGAGAAGAATACCATGGTCTATCGTATACACGATCACCCTTCGCCGGAGAAGCTCAGCGCCTTGTCAAATTTCGCCAAGAAGTTCGGCCACCAGCTTAATTTTGATAACGAAGGCGAGCTGGCCAATACCCTGAATAAACTGGTGGAAGATGTGGAAGGAAAGCCTGAGCAGAATGTGCTTCAGAGTCTGGCCATCAGAACCATGGCCAAAGCGAAGTATACCACAGAACCGGAAATCCACTTCGGACTTGCCTTTGAACATTATACCCATTTTACGTCTCCGATCAGAAGGTATCCCGATATGATGGTGCACCGCCTGCTCGAGCATTACCTCAAGGGAGGGAAGTCCGAAAGCAAGGAAGAGTATGAAGAAAAGTGTGAGCATTCTTCTGAAATGGAGAAGCTGGCAGCGGAAGCCGAAAGATCCTCTATCAAATACAAACAGGTTCAGTTCATGGAAAGCATGGAGAAAGATAAAGTATTTGAAGGCATTGTTTCGGGCGTGATGGAATATGGGATTTTTGTGGAGATCGTAGAAACCAAGTGTGAAGGTATGATCAGGCTTAGCACGATGGATGATGACTTCTATGAATTTGATGCCGACAATTACAGGATCATCGGGAAAAGAAACAAGAAGATGTTTACGCTGGGCGATCCCGTGAAGGTAAAAGTGGAGAAAACAGATCTGGAAAAAAGAACCATAGACCTTTCCTTTGCATAAGATATGTTCATGAACCTGACGAAAGTCGTTAAAAAAATCAATGCGGAAATCGCGGAGTTCGGTTTCGGAGAAGAGCCTAAGGAACTGTATGAGCCAATCCGGTATACCATGGAAGCAGGAGGCAAAAGGTTGCGTCCTCTGCTTACTGTATGGGGCACCTGGTTGTTTTCCGATGACGTAGAAAAAGCGTACAAGCCGGCTATTGGTGTGGAGCTCTTCCATAATTTTACCCTGATGCACGACGACATCATGGACAATGCCCCTCTGAGGAGAGGCATGCCATCGGTGCATACCAAATGGAATCCGAACATTGCGATACTTGCGGGCGATGTGATGCTGGTGAAAGTTTATGATCTTTTAGCAGAAGTGGAAGAGTCCAAGGTAAAGCGTGTGATCAATTCGTTTAATGACTGTGCCTCAAACGTATGTGAAGGACAACAGCTGGATATGAATTTTGAAACCCGCATGGATGTTTCCGAAGCGGAGTATCTGGAAATGATCCGGAATAAGACCGCCGTACTTTTGGGATATTGCCTGGAGCTCGGAGCCCTTATCGGCGGCGCGGAGGACAAAAACATCCGCCTTCTTCGTGAGGCCGGCGAGAGCATCGGCATAGGCTTTCAGCTGAAAGACGATCTGCTCGATATTTATGGAGATGAAAAGAGTTTCGGAAAAAAGAAGGCAGGAGATATAACGGCCAACAAAAAAACCTTCCTGCTGATCAAAGCGCTGGAAGCTGCCGGAAATGAAGATAAGAAAATACTCAAGGACCTCTATTCTTCCAGCGGCATACAGGATGATGAAAAGATCAGAAAGGTCATGGCGATCTACGACAAGCTGGGCATCAAATCTCTCACTGAGAAAAAAATCGATGACTATTTCAAAGAAGGTCTGAAGAAGATTTCATCGATCGATGCTTCGCTGTTCAGGAAAGGCAGGCTCAAGAATTTTATCCGTGAGCTGATCGACCGGGAAAAATAAGCCTTATTTTTTCTTCAGCACCACCAACAGGGAGCTTCCCCAGGGTTTGTATTTCATGAGGCTGTTTTCCATAAGTGTAATGCCATACAGTAATTCATTGATGGGAGCGGCAGGTACTTTTACATCCGATCCGCTTCCGGCAGAAGGGGAAAAAAGCAGTTTGATACGCTGAAAAAATCGTACGATAAAAATTACAGGAGAGATAAGAAAAGGCCAGAAGGTTTTCTGGATGAGCTCGTAGCTGTTTTTATCATAAATCCTGTCCAGGCTGCGGCTGTTAAAACGGTTACCGATCCCTACGGAAATATCGTGCGTGCCTCTGAAAGCCTTCAAGACAGGCAGGTTCAGGATCAATATACCGCCGGGTTTGAGTATGTGCCAGGTGTTTTTCAGAAAAGAGGCCTGTTCCTGTTCGGATAAAAAGTAGAGGTTGTCGTTGCTGATCAGCGCATCGGCGGATCCGGCAGGAAAATAGTCTGCTATTTTTTTCAGATCGCCTTCGAAAACATCCAGCTTTCTTTGGCGGCAGAAAGCCAGCGCATGCGCTGAGATGTCAAAGCCTTTTACATGCAGGTAACTATGTTCTCTTAGTGAGTCTATCAATCCTCCGGTGCCGCATCCTGCATCCACAATATGTATTTCCTTGTCATTGAAATAGCGGGCCAGGGCTTTGAGCACCATTTTATGAAGAATCCTGTACCACCAGAGTTTTTTTTCTCCCAGGTAAATTTTCTCATATTCCTTCTGGTTGTCAATCATGGATCTTTACATCCCTGGAGTCTACGATCAGCTTACGGATCGTATATTGAGGCGTTCCATTCTGCAGCAGGAAGAGCTTGCCGAGGTATTCTCCCAGAATGCCCAGGAACATAACCTGGAAGCCGGATATGGTAAGAATGATTACTATGGTAAAGGCCCAGCCTGGAGGCGTACCCTGGTACAGGTATTTTTCAATAATTACGGCAATGGCCATAATTATTCCCAGGAAAAAAATCAGTGTGCCGATCAGGGTGAAGAAGCGAAGAGGCTTCACTGAAAAATTCAGGAACATATTCAGGTAGAGACTGAGCAGTTTCGAAAATGTATAGTTTGACGTACCTTCTTTACGTGCATGGTGCTCAACCAGCGCTGTACCGATGTGGCTGGTTACTCTTAGGATTAGTCCGTCAATATATGGATGCGGGCCTTTATACAGAGTAATCTCACGTGCGATATCTTTGTGCATGACCTTAAAGCTGGAGAGGTACAGGTTTTTGGGTTTGTTCAGCAGAATGGTGGCGATGCGGTCATTGATGGTGCTGCCCAGATTTCGGTACCAGACATGCCTTTTCGATTCATATTTGGAATAAACCACGTCATAAGCGCCTTCGCGGGCTTTGCTGAGTAGTTTGATGATTTCGGAAGGAGGATTCTGATAGTCGTCGTCAATAATAGCCACATACTCGCCCGTTACATAATTGAGTCCGCAGAGCACGGCATTGTGCTCACCGCTGTTTCTACGCAGGGAAATGAAGCGTACAAAAGAATATTTCATAGCCAGCTCTTCACAGATTTTCTCACTATCGTCTCTGCTGCAGTCGTTCACCAGTATGATCTCCGTTTCATAGCCGGGCAAGGCTTTTTTTACATCATCCACGAGACTGGCGATGGTCTTTGCTCCATTATAAACAGGAATGACGACGGAAATCTTCATGAATTGATTTTATTCTTCCGAAAATATATATCTTTTTTCAGTAAAAGTATAATTTTACACAATATGGGCCTGAGCATTAGTCTTCTTGTTATCCTGATTACCGTGATTGCCAGCATTTATGCGTGGAAGAATCGAAGCATTTACAACAAATGGATGATGAACCCCTACCGGGTGAACCATAATAATGAGTATTACCGGTTTATTACGTCCGGCTTCATTCATGCAGACGGTCAGCATCTTTTCTTCAATATGTTCTCCTTCTTTATGTTTTCATTTGTTGTAGAGCGTGAGATGGGAATACTGAATTTTTTAATTCTCTACCTTGTCGGCATTGTTGTTTCCGATCTGCCTACCTATTTTAAATATAAGAATGCTTCGTACTACAATTCACTGGGGGCATCTGGCGGGGTTTCATCGATTATCTTTGCCAGTATCATGCTGGAGCCCATGGGCAGAATCTCTCTCTATTTTATTCCGATGCGGTCCTTTATATTCGGCATCGTCTACCTGATCCTGTCCTATTATATGGCTAAGCGGGGAGGAGACAATATTAACCACGACGCCCACTTCTATGGGGCCGTTTTCGGACTTGTGTATCCTGCGGTCATTATGCCCGGCGTACTGAATGACTTCTTCAATCAGATTGCCAACTATCACTTCTGAAAGAAACTGCCTGTCAGCAGCTGAATTGAATGCCTGGTCTTGCTTAAAGACGTTAATGGTAAGAACGAAGGATCTGATTTAACCTGGATTGCGGTAGATTTATTGCTTCCCATTAAATGGTGGGCTATGGAATGATTACTTCTGTCTTTGTTAGAACTTTTCTCCAACAAAAATTCGCTTGTCAATGTAGTAAAGAAGGATCTGAATACCGCTTCCAATCATTCGTAGCCCTAAATGCAAAAAGCATCCGTTTCGGGATGCTTTTCTTATAAATGAAAATTGTATAAGCTTATTTTGCTGCTGCAGGTGTTACGTATACGTAAGATTTCTCTTTTCTGCCTTTTTTGAACATCACGGTGCCTTCAACCAGCGCGAAAAGCGTGTGGTCTTTGCCGATGCCTACATTCTCACCAGGATGATGTACGGTACCTCTTTGTCTTACAATGATGCTTCCTGCTTTTGCAAGCTGGCCACCGAAAACTTTAATACCTAATCTCTTGCTGTGGGACTCTCTTCCGTTCTTGGAACTACCCGCTCCTTTTTTGTGTGCCATTGTTACTTAGTGATTTTCTCTATTAAAACTTTGGTTAGATATTGTCTGTGGCCATTGCTCTTCTGATAGCCTTTTCTTCTTTTCTTGTGGAAAACGATAACCTTGTTGTCCTTTACATGAGAAAGGATCTTGGCGCTTACTTTCGCTCCTTTTACAGTAGGGGTTCCTACTTCGATTTTGTCTTCTCCTCCGAGCAAAAGCACATCAAGCTCCAGGCTTGAGCCTTCTTTACCTTCCAGTCTGTTGGTATAGATATACTGATCTTTTTCGGCTTTGTATTGTTTCCCGCCTATTTTAACGATTGCGTACATTACTTTTATAAGTTATAATTCTAAAAACGGACTGCAAATCTACTAAACTGTGATTGAAAAAACAAATATTGCTATCAGTTAATTCTGTGGATAAAATTCCAGCGTATACGCAACCTTGTTTTTTTACTGAAAAACCTGAAAGATTTTCTTTAATAAGGCTAGGATAAAATGCTTCAATTCACTATATTGTCATATAAATTATAACAAGCTGGTGCACACCCTATGTGGAAAAATCCACCTAGGAGAATTTTTACCTTTAATTCATATTTGCATTCTGGTTGTGTAGGATGATTTAACATAAGGTGTTAGCGCTCAACCGGCATGTAAAAAAAGCAAGATTTAGTTGCAATAAACATGTAAGCTTTTGAATAATTTCAGATTATTTCTTGTTATATTTATCGAACTAAACGGGTGGCCCAAATGAATGAAATTGAACCAATATTAAAAGAGAACAAGAACCGTTTCGTTCTCTTCCCCATTCAGCATAATGACATCTGGCAAATGTACAAAAAGGAAGAAGCCAGCTTCTGGACCGCCGAAGAAATAGACCTTACACAAGACCTGGTAGACTGGGAAAAGCTTAATGATGGAGAAAGGCATTTCATTTCTCACATCCTGGCCTTTTTTGCAGCCAGCGATGGCATCGTCAATGAAAACCTGGCTCAGAATTTCCTCGAAGAAGTTCAATACCCTGAAGCCAAATGCTTCTATGGTTTCCAGATCATGATGGAAAACATCCATTCCGAAACCTATTCGCTTCTTATAGATACCTATATTAAGGATCCCAAAGAAAAAACAAGGCTCTTTAACGCCCTTGAAACCGTACCGTGCGTCGGTAAAAAAGGCGAGTGGGCCCTGCGCTGGATCAGCAATGGCTCTTTCGTGGAGAGACTGGTGGCTTTTGCCGTTATTGAAGGAATTTTCTTCTCCGGCAGCTTCTGCTCCATATTCTGGCTCAAGAAAAGAGGACTTATGCCGGGCTTAAGTTTCTCCAACGAGCTTATTTCACGCGACGAAGGCCTTCATTGCGATTTCGCATGCCTTCTCTATACGAAGTATGTGAAAAATAAAATGACCGAGCAAGAGGTACACGGCCTCATTAAAGATGCTGTAAAGATCGAGCAGGAATTCATCGTAGATGCATTGCCCGTAGACCTGATCGGAATGAACTCCAAGCTGATGTCGCAATACATAGAATTTGTGGCCGACCGCCTGCTCGTAGCCCTGGGATACCCCAAGATCTACAACGCAAGCAATCCATTCGATTTCATGGAAATGATCTCGCTGCAAGGCAAGACCAACTTCTTTGAAAAAAGAGTGGCCGAATACCAGAAGGCCGGTGTGATGGGCGGAACCGAAAAAGGGGATGCTCATAAATTCAGCTTAGACGAAGACTTTTAAACCCTATTCCATCCATACATAACCTATGCTAGTAATCAAAAGAGACGGCAGACGAGAGTCTGTAAAATTCGACAAGATCACGGCCCGTGTAGAAAAACTCTGCTACGGACTGGATCCGCAGTTTGTTGACCCGATCGATGTAGCTAAAAAAGTGATCGACGGCTTGTACGATGGTGTGACCACCATTGAGCTTGACAACCTGGCGGCCGAAACAGCCGCATCCCTTACGACCAAGCACCCTGACTACGCCTTGCTGGCAGCCAGGATCGCGATCTCGAACCTGCATAAGGTAACGAGCAAGTCTTTTTCAAACACCATGAAAAGACTGTACACCTACATAGATCCCAAGACCGGCGAAAATGCATCGCTGATCTCCAAAGATGTGTACGAAGCCGTTAGAAAATACGCAGCCCTGCTTGACTCAAGCATTATCTACGACAGGGATTTCAATTACGATTACTTCGGATTTAAAACGCTGGAAAGGTCTTATCTCTTAAAGCTGGATGGAAAAGTGGTAGAGAGACCTCAGCATATGCTAATGCGTGTAGCCATCGGTATTCACTATAACGATATCGACGCGGCGCTGGAAACCTATCACCTGCTTTCAGAAAAATGGTTCACCCACGCGACTCCGACTCTTTTCAATGCAGGCACTCCGAAAGCCCAGCTTTCGTCATGCTTCCTGCTGACTTTGAAAGAAGACAGCATTGACGGTATTTACGATACATTAAAGCAGTGTGCCAAGATCTCTCAATCCGCCGGTGGAATCGGACTGAGCATTCACAACATACGCGCTACAGGATCATACATCAAGGGAACCAACGGTACCTCCAACGGTATCATCCCGATGCTGAAAGTATTTAACGACACAGCCCGTTACGTCGATCAGGGTGGTGGAAAAAGAAAAGGCGCTTTCGCGATCTATCTTGAACCATGGCATGCCGACGTATTCGAATTCCTCGACCTGAGAAAAAACCATGGTAAGGAAGAAATGAGAGCAAGAGATTTGTTCTATGCTCTATGGATCCCCGATCTTTTCATGAAGCGTGTCGAAGACAACGGAGACTGGTCTCTGTTCTGTCCGAACGAAGCACCGGGACTTGCCGATTGCTACGGAAAAGATTTCGAAGCCTTGTATGAAAAATATGAGAAGGAAGGCAAAGCCAGAAAGACTGTGAAAGCACAGGATCTATGGTTCGCCGTAATCGAGTCTCAGACCGAGACCGGTACTCCTTACATGCTGTACAAAGACCACTGCAACAGAAAATCAAACCAGAAGAACCTTGGCACGATCAAGTCGAGCAACCTCTGCACAGAAATTATAGAATATACAGCTCCTGACGAAGTAGCGGTATGTAACCTGGCATCCCTTGCGCTTCCTAAATTCGTGATCGATGGCAAGTTCGACCACCAGAAGCTCTACGATGTTACTTATGTAACGACGAAGAACCTGAACAGAATTATCGATATCAACTACTATCCGGTTGAAGAAGCGAGAAAGTCCAACTTCCGTCACAGACCGATCGGTCTTGGTGTACAAGGACTGGCAGACGCCTTCATCATGCTGAGAATGCCTTTCGAGTCAGACGAGGCGCAGGCATTGAACACCGATATTTTCGAGACGATCTATTTCGCCGCGATGACTGCTTCCAAAGACCTGTCGAAGAAGCTTGGTCCGTACGAGACCTTCAAAGGTTCACCGGTGTCCAAAGGAATCTTCCAGTTCGACATGTGGGGCGTAACTCCGAAGTCAGGCAGATGGGATTGGGATGGCCTGAAGAAAGAAGTGAAGCAGCACGGTGTACGCAACTCCTTACTGGTTGCTCCAATGCCGACGGCTTCTACTTCACAGATCCTTGGAAACAACGAATGCTTCGAGCCATACACATCCAACATTTATACAAGAAGAGTATTGTCAGGCGAGTTCGTAGTGGTGAACAAGCATTTACTGAAAGACCTGATCAAGCTTAATCTGTGGGATGACAAGATGAAGAACAAGCTGATCGAA
>JBJMLY010000506.1:0-2959 GCA_045805025.1 Cytophagaceae bacterium
AGAAATATATTCTTTGACTTTGATAAGGCTACGTTGAGGCCTGAATCTTCCCTCGAACTCGAACGCCTGTATCAGCTTCTGGTGGATATACCAACACTGAAAATCGAAATCTCAGGACATACGGACAATAAAGGGTCTGCAGAATACAATAAGGAGCTTTCAGGAAAAAGAGCCCAGGCTGTGGTGGATTATCTGATCACTAAAGGCATTAAGGCAGACAGGTTGAAATCTGCCGGATATGGTTTTGACCGTCCAATGGCAAGCAATGATACGGACGCAGGAAGACAATTGAATCGCCGGACGGAGTTTGAAATAATAGAAAATTAATTGTATTTTTTATAATTAAAACTTAGTTTTAGAGTGAAATTTATATATTAATATATAAATTAATACATAGAACCTTATAAATCCGAGATGAAATCAGCTCTGAAGTTTTTTTTATTTTTTATCCTGTCAGTTTGTTTTATTTCAGCCGCTCAGGCTCAGAACGAAAAAAGACTTATTAAGGAAGCCCAGGATAACCTTCAGAAAGGGGATAAAAGGAACGCTCTCGTGTTTTATCTGAAAGCCCTTGAAAAGAACCCGGAGAACCCCGAAACCAACTTTATGATCGGTAAGCTCTACCTCGAAACAGAGTATAAGCACCGCTCCCTTAAATACCTGGAAAAAGCATTCCAGCTTAAGCCTACCGTAGACCCTGAAATTCATAAATACCTTGCCGAATCTTACCACGTGAACATGATGTGGGATAAAGCGATTGAAAATTATGAGCTATGCAGGAAAACACTGCATAAAGACCACGAATTTCATAAGCATATTGACCGGGAAATATTTGAATGCAACGTAGGTAAAGAGTTGGTTGCCAAACCAGTCGACGCAAAAATTGAAAACCTTGGTCTGGTAATAAATTCTTCAGCTTCTGACTTCGCACCTGTTATTTCTGCGGATGAATCGGTCATGATCTTTACGTCCCGACGTGAAGGATCTACCGGAGGAGAAATTGATGAGAACGGTGAATACAACGAAGATATTTACATTACTGAAAAAGTGGATGGAAAATGGGGAGCACCGAAGAATATAGGAACCAATATTAATACAGCCGGTCACGATGCCAGTATTGGTCTTTCTGTCGATGGTAAAGAGCTTTTTACTTATGACGGAAATGGTCAGGGAGATATTAAATATTGCAAACTCAAAAAAGACAGCAGTTGGTCCAAGCCTTTCCTGATGCCGGGCAATATTAATACAAAACACAGCGAGACATCCATTTGCATCACTCCTGACGGAGGAACTGTATTTTTTACCAGTGACCGGGAGGGTGGTCATGGAGGGTTTGATATTTATATGAGTCATCTTGATAGGAAGGGAGAATGGGGAAAAGCAGTAAATCTGGGTACAACCATCAATACTGCCGATCATGAAGAGGGTCCTTTTATGGATCTGGATGGAAAAACTCTTTATTTCAGTTCCCGAGCTCATAAAGGGATGGGAGGCTACGATATCTTTAAATCCGTTTACGATTCAACTACCAGTAAATGGTCTGAACCGGAAAATATCGGCTATCCTATCAATACGGCGGATGATGATATTTATATTGTGTTCTCCGGTGATGGTAAGCACGGCTATTATGCCTCAATCCGGGAAGATGGTCTGGGCGAGAAAGATATTTATATGATCACTCTGCCTGAGCGTAAAGACCATAAGAAACTCGTAAAGAAAATGGAAGTGCTCCTGAAAAAAGAAATCGTGGTTAAAGATTCAACTCCGGTGGCCATTGAACCCGTTAAGGTATTATATCCTGTTCTTCTGAAAGGAACGGTGTACGATAAAGCTACCGGTAGTCCGATAAGTGCTAAAGTACAGGTCGCAGACGCAACAGGAGCTATTCTCAAGGAAATTTCTACGTCAGAGGATGGGAGATACGAATACGAAACCTCCGGCGATATGCAAAGAAAGTATACCGTATCTGCAAGGAAAGATGCTTACGGCTTTACTTCCAAACCAGTCGTCGTTCCAGCCAACGGTCCCGAAAAGATCGAACTTGTCAATGACCTGGAACTGAAGAAGCTTGAGGTAGGAGCTAAGTTCGTTCTGCGAAATATTTATTATGATTTTGACAAAGCCACATTGAAGCCTGAATCAATGATTGAACTGAATAAGCTTTTAAAATTGTTGCAGGATACGCCTGCACTTAAGGTTGAAATCGGAGGTCACACCGACAGCAAAGGCTCTAACGAATACAACAAGGTCTTGTCTCAGCGCAGATCTCAGTCTGTCGTTAACTGGCTCGTGGGAAAAGGCATCGATAAATCGAGGCTTTCTGCCCATGGCTATGGAGAAGAAGTGCCCCTGGCGACCAACGATGACGAAGAAGAAGGAAGAGAATTGAACAGAAGAACTGAATTTAAAGTAACCGGTAAATAATATATAATTGAAAAGTAAAAAATAGAACAATGAAGATACTCTATCGTCTTTTTTTAGCTCTTATTATTTTTTCTGTGTCTTCTCATGCACAGGATACCAAGTCTCTGAAAAGTAATGGTGACCGGTTGTTTAAGCTTGAGCATTATAGAAAGGCTTTGCCTTTTTTCGAGCAGATAATTCAGTCTAATCCCGAAGATGCCGATGCCCTTTTTAAGGCAGGGGTTTGCTACCTTCATAAGTATTCTAAAGAGAAAGCACTGGCAAATCTTTTAAAAGCAAGTTCTATAAACTCAAAGGTAGACAAGCATATTACCTACTGGCTTGGCAGAGCATACCATCAGAATTATGATTTTGACAAGGCGCTTGAAAACTACAATAATTACAAATCAGGTTACAGCAAATACGACGAAAGAAGACTTGAAGTAGAGAAATACATTCGTCAGACCGAATTCGCCAAAAAGATGATGAGCGATCCCAAAGAATATCTTGTTCAGAATCTTGGGCCGACCATCAATACTATATATTCAGAACATAG
>JBJMLY010000507.1:0-5923 GCA_045805025.1 Cytophagaceae bacterium
GGATTAAACAGGCCGTTCAGCAAATAAGCAGGCACTATATCGTTCGCATTGGTAGAAGCAATAAACCGATGCACGGGCAAGCCCATTCTCTTGGCAATAAGACCTCCGCAAAGATTCCCGAAGTTGCCGCTAGGCACGGAAAATACCACAGGTTTCCCCTGGGCTTTCAGTTGTGCGTAGGCATAGAAATAATAGAAAGACTGCGGTATAAGCCGGCTGATATTGATTGAATTGGCAGAGCTTAGGTTGATCTTGGAGTTAAGCTCTTTATCCAGAAAAGCTTCTTTGACCAGTTTCTGGCAATCATCAAAAGTACCATCCACCTCCAGAGCTGTAATATTCTTCCCAAGGGTGGTAAGCTGCTTTTCCTGAATATCGCTTACTTTCCCACTCGGGTAAAGGATCGTGACCTTAATTCCCGGCATATCCAGAAATCCCTGCGCTACTGCACTTCCGGTATCTCCTGAAGTAGCCACCAGAATGTTGATGTTCTTCTTTTCGGTCTGCAGAAAATAGGCCATAAGTCTGGCCATAAAACGTGCCCCGAAATCCTTAAAAGCCAGCGATGGACCATGGAACAGCTCCAGTACATGAATATTATCGTGCACTTTTTTAACCGGAGCATCAAAGGTAAGTACATCGGCAATAATTTTCTTCAGCTCCTGTTCCGGCACGTCATCTCCTATGAGCGCTTTACACACTTCCAGGGCAATTTCCTGAAAAGAAAGCGTATCAATTTTTTGAAAAAACTCATCTGACAAGCGGGGAATCGAAACGGGCATAAACAAGCCATTATCATCAGGCAAGCCTTTAAAAACTGCTTCTTTCAGGCTTACTTCCACTGCCCTATTGTTCGTGCTGTATAGTCTCATTTTGGTTGTTGGTTAATGGTTGCTGGTAAATGATCAGCAACATTCATTAAAATTTAAATTTCTTTAATCAAGGATCTGCGGACCGGCATTGTTGATGCGGGAAACATAGACTTCACTTCCGATCTTCAGCGAATCGAAAACTTTTGTCATGGCCTTACCTACCTTCTGGGCGGTAGCTTCTTTGGTACTTAAAGCAAATATCGAAGGTCCCGATCCTGAGATGCCGCAGCCTAATGCCCCGGCGTCGAGCCCCGCAGCTTTCACGTCGTCAAAGCCAGGAATAAGTATGGATCGTATCGGTTCCACAATCACATCCTGCATCGATCTCCCTATTAAACCATAATCGGAGCTCATAAGACCGGCAATAAGTCCGGCTACATTTCCCCACTGAATAATGGCATCGCTCATCAGGATTTTTTTTCTCAGAATATCCCTGGCGTCTTTCGTCTGAACTTCTATATGCGGATGAATAATGGTACAGAATAAATTCGGCGGAGTCTTGATCTTGATGACATCCAGAGGCTCATAGCTTCTGATCAGAACAAAACCACCCAATAATGAAGGTGCTACATTATCGGCATGTGCACTGCCGCAGGCCAGTCTCTCCCCTTCCATCGCGAAAGGCAAAAGCTCCTGCTGCGTCATGGGCATACCCAGCAGCTGATTAATGGCAAAAACACCTGCGACGGCACTTGCCGCGCTGGAGCCTAATCCGCTGCCTAAAGGCATCTTCTTGTTCAGGGAAATTTCAATACCCTGGCGTGATCCTATATGATCCAGAAACCGGTTGACCGATACGCCCACAGTGTTCTTTTCTGCATTCAGTGAAAGCCTGCCCTCATCACCGGTGATCTTTGAGATTTTTACTCCGCTTCCGGCCTTCTTTTTCAGAATCACTTCGTCGCCCGGGTTGTCCACCGCAAAGCCCAATACATCAAACCCGCAAGCTACATTAGCTACGGTGGCAGAAGCAAAAACCCTTATACTGTCTTTCATGTTAGTAGTGAGTATTGAGTCGTGAGTAATGAGAAACTTTCATCAGACTTTCTACTTCATTTAATGAGATACTTGTACTAGCTTTTCAAATAATTGCTGATGCTGATGATCTCGGCGAATACGCCGGCAGCCGTAACCTCCGCTCCAGCGCCAGGCCCTTTGATCACCAGAGGCCTTTCTTTATAACGCTCTGAAGTGAATGCGATCATATTATCACTTCCCGACAACGAGTAAAACGGGTGAGTGCTGTCTACTGACTGCAGGCTTACCGTTGCTTTGCCATTTTCAAGCTTGGCAATAAAGCGAAGTACTTTACCCTTTTTATCCGCTTCGTTCCTCATCTTCTCAAACACATGATTGTTCTTTTCGAGTTCAATGAAAAAAGCATCCACCGTTTTTGCTTTTCTGCAAGGCTCGGGAAGAATGTTTTCAACTTTTACATCGCTAAACTCAAGTTCTGCATCGGCTTCGCGGGAAAGAATAAGGATTTTTCTTGCCACATCCATGCCGTTCAGGTCATCTCTTGGATCTGGCTCGGTATACCCTTTCTCTTTGGCCTCCTTCACCACATCGCTGAATTTCTTATCGCCTTTGAAGGTATTGAAAATATAGGAAAGCGTGCCTGACAATATCCCTTCTATCCGGATAATCTTGTCGCCGCTGTATTTCAAATCTTTCAGGGTATTGATCACCGGCAGGCCTGCGCCTACATTGGTTTCATACAGAAATTTTACCCCATGCTTTTGGGCCGATTGCTGAAGTTTCTGATAATCCTTATACATGCCTGAATTGGCAAGCTTATTCGGAGTAACGACCGAAATACTTCCACCCAGCACATGTTCGTAATGTTTGATGACTTCGGCGCTGGAAGTACAGTCTACAAAAACGGTATTCTGAAGATTAAGCGATTTCATCTCCTCTACAAAGCTCTGAAGCTTTGATTTTTCTCCTGAGTTCTCAAGCTTGTCTTTCCAGGTATTCATATTGATCCCGTTCGCTTCAACGAGCATCTTCCGGCTGTTGGCGATGCCGATAATATTAATCTTTAATAGTTTTTCCTTCAGCAGGTAAGCAGATTGTTTCTGAATCTGCTTTAGCAGAGTGCTGCCGATCAGTCCGAGTCCCACCACAAACAGATTTACGGTTTTTATATCCGAAGCGAAGAAGGCTTCGTGAAGCGCGTTAAGCGCTTTCGATAAATCATTTTTGCTGATAACTACCGAAAGGTTCAGTTCGGAAGAGCCCTGAGCGATCGCTACGACATTAATCCCGTTTTTACCCATCGCAGTAAAAAGTTTACTGGAAATACCGGGGGTATTTCTCATGTTCTCCCCGATAATGGCAATAATGGACAGGTTATCTTCCACATTGATCTCATCGATCTTTTTGGAGCTGATCTCCAGCTGAAATTCTTCTTCAATCACTTTTTTCGCCTTGGCTGCCTCTTTGGGATCCACAGCAAAGCAGATAGAATATTCAGAAGAAGCCTGAGTGATCAGAATCACGTTAATCTTTTCCTTTGCCAGACTTCCGAAAAGACGTGCCGAAACACCCGGAACGCCCACCATTCCGCTACCCTCCAGCGACATAAGGGCAATGCTGTCCATCGATGAAATTCCCTTGATAAGAAAATCATTCGGCTTGGTCTTTTCGCTGATCAGGGTACCTTCAAAATCAGGATTGAAGGTATTTTTGATGCTGATCGGAATCCTTTTATTAAAGGCCGGCTGCAGGGTCGGCGGGTAAATCACCTTGGCTCCGAAATGCGACATTTCCATAGCTTCCACATACGATATGGCGCTCAGCGTAAATGCACGTTTCACTTTTTTGGGATCGGCGGTCATGACACCATCGACATCGGTCCAGATTTCAATATGTTCCGCATCCAGGGCCGCTCCGAACACCGAAGCGGTATAATCAGAACCTCCTCTTCCCAGCGTGGTGGTTTCATTTTTATCGGTAGAACTGATAAAACCTGTAATGCACTGCAGATTTTTATGGGTCTTAAAATATTCGCGGATATTCCTGTCTGTAGTGCGGAAATTAATTCTTGCCGAGCCAAAAGTACTATCGGTTTTAATCAGGTCACGGGCATCCAGAAATTCACAGGAAATTCCGGACTGCCGGATATATTCCTGCATAATGTAGGTAGACAGTCTCTCGCCGAAACTCAGGACCAGGTCCTGTGTGCGCATAGAAAGCTCCTTCAACAGAAATACGCCATGCAAAAGGTCTTCAAGCTCGTTGATCAGGATCTTGATATTGGCAATTACCTTGCTCTGAACTTTAACATCGATCAGTTTTTTTACCGTATCGATATGCTTTTGTTCGATAAGCCTGAGCTGTTCGGAATAATTGGTGTCGGTTTCGGACGCTTTTTTGCTCACCTCAATCAATTGATTGGTGATACCCGACATCGCAGAAAACACCACGGCGAAATTTTCTTTCCGTTTCCGGTAAGAAAGCAGAATTTCCACCACCTGCTTCATATTGTCTGCTGAACCTACCGATGTACCGCCAAACTTTAAAACCTTCATAATTTGCGTATTTTTTGAAAAAATTCAGGCAAAATTAACCTATGAAGCAGGCTTTTCATACAAAATGAACGGATTTATAAATACAGAAATCCTTCGTTTTGCTTTTTTATTGATTTATTACATTAAAATCCCACCGATTCGAGCACCGTTTCCTCAAATAATACTATAAAATTCGCATTTATAATTAAAATTTATTGGAAACTCACAACAATTGAGAAAAATATCATGTTGTTTTATTAGACGGATATTACATACGAGAGAGGAAAGAAACGAATGAAAACAATTTACTACAGCATTAGCATACTTATGGTATTATTTACGCTTACTTCCTGCAAACATGAGCCGGAAGAAGTCGTGGAGGAATACCTGGATATGACGTTTTTAAATAACAACGGCAGAAAAGCATACCAGCTCCTGAGTTCGGATGATAAATTATATAAATCCGAAAAAGAATTTATCGCCGAAACCAAAAAGAAAAACATTCTGAGCGACAATATTCTGGATAAATACAAAGATCAGTTTTACTATCAGATCATCGAAAGCCGGAAAAATGGGGATACCACACTGATAAAGGTAAGTCTTACCCACCCCGACGCCGATGATGTTCTTCACGATATGATCAGCTTTGCCATGGTATCGGCCTTCAGCAAAAAAAGTGTTGAAGAAAAAAACCAGGCTATGGACCAGAAACTGGCAGAACTTTTAAAAAACAAAGAACTTGAAACTGTTACAGAAGAGCGGGAATTCAGGGTGATCAGAGAAAAGGACCAATATAAATTATACCTTAACCTCGGCCTGCCCCGGAAAATGGAAAAAATGAGAGCTGAACTTGAAAAGCTCAACGCCCAGGCTGAAGAAGAATTGAGGGTCATCAATTTCGAAGGGGCTCTCACCATCTACAGAAAAATGCTCAGCCTGCAATACAATGAAAAAGTGCAGCAGAGGATCGCAGAAATTGAAACCATCAAAAGGAATACGGTAAATCTTGGAGAAAAAATCCATGCCGGACATATCATTTTCACTCCGAAAATGGCTGAAGTAAGAAAAGTAACTATTGCGAAAACCAATTGGTACGGCGGACTTCCACATGAATCGCTTTCATACGACGACCATTTTGTGCTCAGCTATGAGATTAGCAATAAAAGTGAAGGGCAGGTATTTGCCCACGATGACGAGAGCAAATACCGCAAGGAACACGTAGTGCATGATAACTTCGGAAATGTAATGACGGAGTTTGCCCTGGATTACGATATGGAACATGTAGAAGGAAATACCTACAGAAAACTCGAACCCGGAGAAACAAGAATGGTAAAAGCGGTCTGCGAAGCACCTCTTTCCAAAACAGCCAACGAGTTCTTATGGCAGGTAAAACTGTACACCGACAATAAAAAAAGCTGTGAATATATTTACATCCGCTTTGCAAAAGATGAAATCAAATTTGAATCAATGGCAGCAGGTAAACCTGCACAGATCAGTCTGAAATAAATTCAGCTACGAGCTATGGTTTATAAATTAAAA
>JBJMLY010000508.1:0-7893 GCA_045805025.1 Cytophagaceae bacterium
AATACACGGGAGATACGCTCTTTATTGTTTGAACGGGTATTGAAGATGTAGGATCCTGATTCAAGCACACCTGAATAGGCACGCACAAAGCAAAGACGACCTACGAATGGATCTGTAGCAATTTTGAAAGCCAACCCTGCGAAAGGTTCTTTTTCATCGGGTTTACGTGAAACCTCTTCTCCTGTATCAGGATTAGTTCCTATGATACTTTCTTTATCGAGCGGTGAAGGACATAATGCCATCACATAGTCGAGCATGGTTTGAACACCTTTGTTCTTGAATGAAGAACCGCAAAGCATAGGAACCACTTTCATAGCAACGGTAGCTTTACGAAGTGCCGCAAGGATTTCATCCTCAGTAATAGACTTAGGATCATCGAAATATTTTTCCATGATCTTATCGTCGAATTCAGCGACTGCTTCAAGTAATTTCACTCTGTATTCTTCCGCCTCTTCCATCATATCAGCAGGGATAGGAACTTCTTTGAAGGTCATACCTTTATCTGCTTCATTCCACTCTATACCGCGGAAGTTCACTAAATCAACAACACCTTTGAACTGATCTTCGGCACCGATTGGTAATTGCAATGCTACAGCGTTGCTGCCAAGCATTTCTTTTACCTGCTTACAAACATTCAGAAAGTCTGCGCCTGATCTGTCCATCTTATTGACGAAACCGATACGGGCAACATTGTAATTGTTTGCCAGACGCCAGTTTGTTTCAGATTGAGGCTCTACGCCATCAACCGCGCTGAATAAGAAAACCAGACCATCCAATACTCGAAGTGAACGATTTACCTCTACAGTAAAGTCAACGTGACCGGGTGTATCGATAATGTTTACGTGATATTGTTGTCCTCTGTATTTCCAGTTGACGGTTGTCGCAGCAGAAGTAATGGTGATACCTCTTTCCTGCTCCTGCGCCATCCAGTCCATAGTGGCTGCACCATCATGTACCTCTCCTATTTTGTGGCTTACTCCTGCATAATAGAGTATACGCTCCGTTGTTGTGGTTTTACCCGCATCAATGTGAGCTGCAATACCTATATTTCTTGTGAATTTTAAATCCCTTGCCATTAACTTTTATATTGAAATATTAGAATCTGAAATGTGAGAAGGCCTTGTTTGCTTCAGCCATTCTGTGAGTATCATCCTTTTTCTTCACAGCAGCACCTTCACCTTTTGAAGCAGCAATGATTTCATTGGCAAGCTTCTCAGTCATCGTTTTTTCGCCGCGTGTTCTTGAATACAGAATAAGCCACTTCATACCAAGAGCGGTTTTTCTTTCGGGTCTTACCTCTGTAGGAACCTGGAATGTTGCTCCTCCTACCCTGCGGCTTTTTACTTCCACATAAGGCATTACATTATTAAGAGCCTTTTTCCAGACTTCAAGTCCGTTTTCTTTGGTCTTCTTTTCTACAATCTCTACAGCTCCGTAAAATATATTGTAAGCGGTGCTTTTTTTGCCATCATACATAATGGCATTTACAAACTTGGTTACCAGTGTATCCTTGAATTTAGGATCAGGTAACAGGTATCTTTTCTTTGGTTTCGACTTTCTCATGGTATATGACTATTTCTTTCCTGCCGGTTTTTTTGCTGCGGCTGCTGCTGCGCCGGCTTTTGGTTTTTTAGCTCCGTATTTGGATCTTGACTGCAGTCTTCCGTTTACTCCTGCAGTATCGAGTGCACCTCTTACGATGTGGTACCTCACCCCTGGTAGATCTTTTACCCTGCCTCCTCTGATCAGCACAATAGAGTGCTCCTGAAGGTTGTGACCTTCTCCCGGAATATAGGCGTTGACCTCTTTTCCGTTGGTTAATCTAACACGGGCCACTTTTCTCATGGCTGAATTAGGCTTTTTAGGAGTTGTAGTGTATACTCTGGTACATACTCCTCTTCTTTGAGGACATGAATCCAAAGCAGGAGATTTTGACTTGGAAGTCAGCTTCTTTCTACCTTTTCTTACTAATTGCTGTATTGTAGGCATTTAATCTTGTTAATTTTAGCTTTATTGATCTACTTTAAAATTTTCGGAACTGCAAAAGTAGGGAAAATATACATATCCGCAAAATAAGTATTGTAAATTTTTAACAGTACTCTTTGAAGTCCCGGTCGTTTACAGACTTTTTGCCCCCTGCAACAAAATACCAGACATGATAACCCGAATTGGGGATGTTTTCGTTCAATAGCCTCAATTAGCAGATTTGATGGACTTTAGGAGGTTTTAAGAGGGCCGTAATCCGATCTGGGGCATAAACAACAGGATTCAACATAGTGACTACCATGAAGGTCTCTTTCCTGAAAAATCTTCCGGACTGAGGCCGGGAAAAATAAAACAATTCCTTAAAATACAGATTATCCCCAAAAAAGTATCTTTGCGTTAATTATCATGAAGGAATATATCCGGAGGCTGGCCGAGCACTATCCAAGCAGCCTCGCCGTACTTTTTTACTTTACAACCCTGCTGACCGCTTTAGCCCAGGAGCCAGCAAATACCGATACCGCACAGTATCTATGGCTGCACCCTGAATACAATATGATTCAATTCCAGGACAGGAAAGTTCTGGAGAACTTCAGAAAATCCTGGAAAAGCTATCAAACGCATAAAGTCTCCATTGTTCACCTGGGCGATTCACACCTGCAGCCCGATGTTTTCCCTACTGAAGTAAGGACGCGACTGCAAAACCGAACTGCCGATGGCGGCCGTGGACTAATTTTCCCCTTTTCGGCGGCCAAAACGTATTCTCCCATCGGGTATCAGACTACCTATACCGGCAAATGGACCTATGCCAAAAGCTTTATACTCCCTCCTAAAATACCCCTGGGAGTTTCGGGCATGTCTTTACATACGACCGACTCTTTCGCCACATTTGCTTTTACCTTCAAAGATCCTGTTCCCGAAAACTACAACCGCCTGCTGGTATTCTTTAAAAAACACCAGCAAAGCTTTGACTTCATAATTGAAACAAATACAGCAAGAATCGATGTAATTGTTAGTCAAATGACCAAGGATTCCCTTCCATTCGCAGAATTGCGCTTACCTCCTTTTGACGGACATATGCGCCTGCATGTCAAAAAACACAGAGCAGACCAGAAGGAATTCGAATTTTACGGAATGAGTCTGGAAACTGCTACGGATAAAGGACTGATTTATCATACTGCCGGCGTTGGTGGCGCAGCCTTCCGATCCATTCTATATGAAGAACATTTCAAGAAACAACTACCTGCGCTGCAGCCCGACCTGGTTATTGTTGATTTCGGCACCAATGATTATCTCTATGACGACTCGATTAAACCAGAATTATCAGTGGAGATAAAACAGATCATCAGCATGATACGTGCCGTGGTTCCAAAAGCTTCGATTATTCTGACCAGCACCCAGGATATGAGATTCAGAAAAGGGATACTGCATTCGGGACCTGAATTTTCGAAATTCATGCGTCAGATCGCTAAAGAAGAAAATTGTGGATTTTATGATTGGTTCTGGATTTCAGGAGGAATGTATTCGGCTGACAAATGGGCAGAACGGGAGCTGATACAGAATGATTTCATACATCTGAACTGGAAGGGTGCAAGGCTTAAAGGCAAATTATTCAGCGAAGCGCTTCTCAATACACTGGATTACCTGGAGCAAAAAAAGACTGATTCTCTATTCTTTAATACAGACAGCCTGGAAAACAAACAGAGAAACGAGTACAAACCGGTAGTAGTGATTGAACCAAAACCCGGGAAAAAGTTTGTTTATACGGTTCGATCCGGAGACAATCTATCGACTATAGCAAAAAAAAACCGGGTAAGCATTTCGAACCTTATGAAATGGAATAATAAAAAAAATTCAAAGATCCGGGCTGGAGAAAAACTTATTATCTATAGAAAATAATTATTCCCTCTTTAAAGGATTTTTTTCAGTCTGTATGCATGCCACTTTGTATTGGCGGAAAATGTTGGTACAATAATGATCACGTCCGTGATTCCGTTTTCTTCAATAAGCTTTGACATACTGATATCAAGATACCGGTAATCCACAATAAACACCTGGTCAAAGTTCGCTACCAGGTATGTAGAGAAGGGATTCCCATAGGAATTTTTCAGAACCAGAACTTTTCTGCCCGTCTGGTTCTCCGTATCAACTCTCATCGCAGGATGGTCTGAGCCCAGAAACACTCCATACGAACTGGCTCCGCTGGCACCTTCGGCAAACAGGTAAGAAGCCTTAAAAACAATAGTGTCCTTTTCTGCGCTGACGAACGTTTTATATTTAGCCTGGACTTTATAATATTCAACAGAATCTTTTTTCTCCAACAGTCTTTGGTCTCTGGTTGTCCAATAAAGCGAGCCCAGAAATTTTCTGATGGTTCTCTTTTTCATGTCTGCCAGTTTCACAGGCTCAAGGCCGGCTTTTTCACAAAAAGCAGTATAGGCATAGTAAGCACCAAGACCTGTCCAATGGTGATCCGTATTAAAAAAAATATACTCCGATTTGTGTTCTTCCAGCTTTGAATAGATATCCACCTTATTTATACCTGAATCAAGTTTGGAATAAATAAACCTGATATTATTTTTTTCGGATGAATAACTTCTCGAATATTCTTCGGGCAGATAAAATTCCCCATGAGTTGGGGTAACGGCGCAATACACTTTTACTTTGTCCTTTAAGGAATCCTGGTATAAGTTAACCACGGAGGCAAAATACTGGGCGATTGGTTTGTTTCCCCCAAACAACTGCATAGCCATTCCATTATAAATAAGTATGCCTTCGTTTTCCCCAGTTTCATTTTCCGCGGTGGCTACTTTTGCCGTGTCGGCCTGAACCTTCGACAAAGTGTCCTCAGTCTTTTTCTGAACAGTTTTCTGAGTAAGTACCGTCTTTTTATGAAAACTTATTTTCTCATTTCTGATTCCTCTTTTTTCTTTCAGATCGAACGATAAGGCCACAAATTTTTCTCTGAAAGGAAAATTATCTGAAACGAACAGGTCAATACTGTCGATATAAGTTCCCTTATGAAAGCCTTCGAAAGTCCAGGTGGGAAAGGGACTTAGTTTTCTCTTCTCAATAACAGAAACATTTTCTTTTGGCAAAATAAAAAAGGCAGTTCCAAGGCATGCAGTTGCTGCCGTGAAAACAACTATGCTGATATAGGCCAGACGTGTTCTTGTTTTCTTCTTCATAGTCTAAAACCTGAAATAGATAAACGGATTATATGACCTACCCACTAACATCGCGGTAGAGAAAAATAAAAAAACAAAATTCATAACAATTGTAAGAACAATAAAAAAGGCTGCCGTGTTGCTGGCAATTACTTTTCTTTTAATCCATTTATCCACGATAAAATATACCGGAGTACAGAAAAGCAGCGCGGCCGCAAGCCAGAAAATATTTTCTCTTAATACTAGCCCCAACTCGAAAGTCCATAGAGGACTGGCGGTTCTTCCGAACATGACTTTAAAATAAGCGACCATGCGGGACATGTCTTCAAAGTAAAAGATCACCCATCCTATGAGAGCTGCAAAGAGCAGGTATAAATTCCCGAATACCGGTATTTTCCTGACGAGTTTCATCAGGAATATTCTTTCTATGAAAATCAGAAAACCAAAATAGAGACCCCATATAATAAAGTTCCAGCTGGCCCCATGCCAGAGACCTGTAAGAAACCAGACGATCAGCAGATTTCTGTACGCATATTTTTTATTTCCTCCGAGAGGAATATAAAGATAGTCGCGGAAGAATGTTCCTAAAGAAATGTGCCATCTCCTCCAGAATTCGGTGGCGGAAGAGGAGATGTAAGGATATCTGAAATTCTCGTGGTAATGAAAGCCGAACATCTTACCCAGACCGATTGCCATGTCGGAATATGCAGAAAAGTCAAAATAAATCTGAATCGCAAACATCAGCGCACCAAACCAGCTCTCCGCAATGGTAAGGTCGGCAATATTGCCGTTCATATATCTTACTACATATTCTCCCGCAATATTCGCAATAAAAACTTTTTTAAACAGCCCGCAGCAAAACCTGGTAATACCGGAGCTGATATCCCGGATATGAAATTTTCTGTTATTAATCTCGTGTTCCACATGGGCGTATCGCACAATCGGGCCGGCCACCAGCTGATGATAAAGGCTGACGTACATTAGAAACCTCATATAAGAAGACTGAGCCTTCACATCGCCTCTGTATACATCAATCACATAAGAAAGTGTCTGAAAGGAATAGAAAGAAATGCCTATGGGTAAAGCAAAATCAGGAACATAAAAGGAAGTACTTAAAAGAGAATTAATATTCTCAATAATAAAAGCGCTGTATTTAAAAACTACCAGGAGTCCGATATTAACAATCACGGATAGTACAAGGCCAAAGACCGCCAGACTTTTTCCCCTGTTTTTTTCAATAAGATGAGCATTCAGGTAATCCACCAAGGCCGATAGCAGCAGAAGCACTACCCAGACAGGCTCTCCCCATGCATAGAAAAAAAGGGAGAAGGAAACCAAAACTATATTTCTGAATGTCGTGTTATTAGTAGCGTAATAAATTACAATATTCAGAGGCAAAAAAATGTACAAAAAAATCAAACTGGAAAATACCATAGAAGTCAAAAAAGGAAATTGTCAGATGCTATTTGTTCACAGATAATTATACAAAAAATGATCCTGTCCCCGTATTCTAAAGATATATATATATATATATATATATTTAATACTGAGGATAATTTAAGAAAAATACATAAAAAACTTTACTTCCTTTCTTATATTGAAGATATAAAAATGGCCATATCAGATTGAAGTCCCAATAAGGCCATATTTCTGAATTTATTGCCTATTATTACTTAAAGGCATCCTCGTTTGAAGAAAAAATTAAGCATATTATTCCTGATCATTATTATTGCCTTTGCTGGCTATAATTTCCATCAAAGATTGGCGGACAGGGTTCTTTTTATTCCATGGCATCAATTGAGGCATCAGACGCTGCTCCATAGAATTCCCGAGGATCTTTCTTTTGCCGGTGAAAGGATCCATTTCAAAAGTCCGGTCTCTTATCAACGCTTTTACTCTTCGTTACAGCAGATCGCATCTCCCAACGAAAGCACACGTTACCTGATTATGAATGCCAGAATCTGGCTTCCGAGGATCGGAGCCATTCTTAAGCAAAAAGGTGTTCCTGAAGATTTTCAATATGTAGCTGTTGCCGAGAGTAATCTGAGCAATGTTGTTTCCCCGATGGGTGCAGCAGGCTTCTGGCAGTTTCAGGCCGGACCAGCGAGAGAATTCGGACTTGAGGTAAATGAGGAAGTGGACGAACGTTATGATCCGATTAAGTCCACTTATGCAGCCGCCAAATTTTTTAAACAGGCTCATGCATTGTTCGGAACATGGACTTCGGCAGCGGCGTCATTCAATAGTGGCATGAACGGACTTCAATATTACTTCAGAAGACAACGCGTAAACTCCTACTATGATCTGGATCTGAAAAATGAAACGGCCAGTTATATGTACCGGATCCTTTGTGTGAAAGATCTGCTGAAAGACCCGAGGAAATATGGGATAAAAATAAATAACCACAATTCAGAATGCCTTCAAACAATTGAAGTCGCGGAAAGCATTGGGGACCTTGAAAAGTTTGCTTTGGAACATCATTCCTCTTTAAAAGAATTAAGGATGCTCAATCCCTGGCTTATGAAAAATAGTCTCACAATTAAGAAACCCAGAAAGGTCTACGTTCTGCTGCTACCGGTTAAGAATATCCATAAAAGACTCTAATAATTGAACCGGAAGGGCTTTTGATTTTTATTTATCAAGGAATGCAACTTTTCCAGCCAAATAACACACATTAGGATATTAAGCCTATTTTTTATCATGCTTCGATATCCATATTACTAACTCTTCGCATTGATTTTTC
>JBJMLY010000509.1:0-4298 GCA_045805025.1 Cytophagaceae bacterium
AAAATATTTTTTTCATGATTAAAAGGGTTTAAATACTTTGAATGATACTTCAATTTTAGAAATTGTTTTGGTGTATTTCAATTGATTTTGCATGAATCTTTTACATGAGCCTTTCCCAAGGGTTTTATAAGCTTTTAGGTCAGTCTTAAATTTACTCTTACTCTTTCTGTTACTGTTTCTGTTCCTCTAAATTGATTATCTTCAGAAAAAACCTATACTGGAATTGCATGAACCTCAGCACACATCTTCTAAAACCCTCGGATCAGGCCCAGATCAATCAGATTGCCGAATGGTATTTTAAGGAGTGGAACATACCGATGGAAAGAACCAGACAAAGGCTTGAAGAGCATCCGAACGAGGACGTGCTGTTTCAGATAGTTCTGAAGAAAGATCAAATGCCTGTGGCTACAGGCGGCATTTATAATCAGGTAGGTATTTTAAATGAGTTTCCGGAGTTTAGAAAATTTCGTCCCTGGCTGGCTTTGGTATACACCGATATTGATCATCGTAATCTAGGACTAGGGAATAAGCTTCTGCAAGCAATTGAAGCCAGGTGTAAAGAAACCGGCATCGGAAAAATATATCTGTACACCTTTACGGCCGAAAGCCTTTATTTAAAAGCCGGCTGGCAGATCCTTGAAAGGCTTGATTTTAAAGGACACGATACGGTGGTTATGGAAAAGGAATTATAATGTCAGATCTTCTTCAGGCTTTCAGCCAGCTATCAGGTTTTACCGGCATGAGGAAGGGTTTCTGGTACTTTCCTTTCTGATACAGCTCTGAATCCAGGCTCCTCTTCAGCTGAGCGGGCGGCAATCTTCTTTTAAAATGCTTGTTCACTTTAATTAAATCCTTTTTCTCACGGACTATTTTAGGTCTTTTGACCATCATGCTATCACTCTTTAAAACAGAAGGCGCGCCTTTGCTATCCAGAGCTGCCAATAACAGCAAAAGGAAGAGTACGAATACCGACACAAAGAAAGCGGGAGAGATGGATTTAGTCATAGCGGCTTTTTGCAGGTTATATGATCCTGTCACATCTATTAGATTGGTTTTAGGGTCGTATGGTTGCATGAAGCCATAAATCTTTTAGTTCGAAGGTAATTTTACGGAGCTGAACCTGATTTATTCCTTTTATAATCCTTTGAAACTAAGTTTAATCCCTAATTTTATCAATCATTTTGCTTTCAGTCTATTTTCTCTTACTTTTGGTCTTTAATGAGCTTCCTTTATCCTTCATTTCTTTTTGGCCTTTTCGCCATTTCGATACCCATCATCATCCATCTTTTTAATTTTCAGAAGCCAAAGAAAGTCTTATTTACCAGTATCAATTTTCTCAAGCTTGTCAAGGAGAACACAAGTACCCGGTTAAAGCTTAAGCACCTGCTCATCCTGCTTTCCAGGATCTGTTTCATCATATTCCTTGTACTGGCATTTGCACAGCCTTTTATCCAAAGCAAAAAGGCCTCCGACCTGAAGGGCAGCCAGATGGTTTCCATATATACCGACAATTCCTTCAGCATGGAGAGCGATCTGGAGGAAGGTAAGGCCCTGGATATCGCGCTTAAATCGGCCGAATCGGTTACCGGACTGTTTTCACCGGATACCCGCTATATGCTCTTAACAAATGATTTCGAAGGAAAAGATGAGTTCTTCCGCGATAAGGAAAAGATCAGCGAAAGGATCACGGAGATCCATTCTTCGGCAGTCTTCCGCGATTTGCGCAGTGTTTACCTGCGCGAGCAGCAGGCTGGTAAAAGAGAGAACGGAAACGGCCAGAAGATATTCTGGTTTTCCGATTTTCAGAAGAGCACCATCGGCGATCTGAGCAAAGTGGTACCCGATTCTTCCGATCAGGTTTACCTAATCCCCGTACAGAATAAAAATGCGGGCAATGTCTTTATCGACTCGGTCTGGCTGAATGCTCCGTTTTTAAAGCAGCAGGAAAACAACACCATCGAAGTGCAGGTATACAACGACGGGGCGAAAGATGTGAAAGACCTGAGCCTTAAATTTTATATGGAAAATGTACAGATCAGCGCTACCAGCATCGATATTGCCGCCCACTCAAAATCCCGAGCGAAATTTGTTTTTAACATCAGCAGTGAAGGGCAGAAGCGTTGCAAAATAACCTTTGAAGATTACCCCATCGCCTTCGACAATGAATTTTACTTTGTGCTGAACGTTTCTCCCAAAATAAAGATCCTTCATCTATACGAAGAGGAGAATGTCTACGTGTCGAATGTATTTACCAATGAGGATATCTTCTCACTCAATCGTCAGAATGTCGGACAGCTTGATTATTCCCTCATCCCGGTTTCGAACCTGGTGGTGCTCGATGAACTGAAAATAATACCGGCCAATGTGACGGAAGCGCTGAGAATTTTTGTGAAGAATGGCGGTAGCGTACTTTTTATCCCTGCTGTAAAAGCGGATCAGACTTCCTACGAAGGATTTTTCAGATCGCTCACTCTGCCAAAGGTTTCCTTTATAACTCCGGATACGGCTTCCTCGCAGAAGATCAATAGTGAGCTTCTTCCTCCGGACATCAGCAATCCTTTCTTCAGGAATATTTTTGAAAAGAACGGTAACAATAAAATACAGATGCCTTATGCCTTCTCCAGGCTGGAGTGGCAAGGGAAAGGTCAGAACCTGCTGAACTTTAAAAACAGATCTTCCTTCCTGTCTTTGTTCGAAATGGAGAAAGGTAAAATCTACCTGCAAAGCAGTCCGGATGCAGGAGCCTACACCAATTTCTTTAAACACTCGGTCTTTGTGCCGGTCATGTATAAGATCGCCTTCAACAGCATCTCCGAATCCGAAAGGCTGTCTTATTCCTTGCAGGAAAATTCAGTAAGCATCGACCTGGACAACAACGAAGCCCAGCAGATCTATACGTTGAAATCGGGCAAGCTGAAGATTATTCCTCCGCAAAGCATCAGCGGGCGCAGGCTCATGATGGAAATTCCCCGGCAGGAAATGAAGGCGGGTATTTACGAGCTGGTCTCGGGAGATACGATCAAGCGGGTCCTCGCGTTCAACTATGGTAAAGAGGAATCATACCTTGAGTCTTACTCGAGCGATGAGCTGAAAAAAGCATTCTCCGGTTATAAGAATGTAAGCATTTACGATGCACAGAGCAGCGCTGCTTTTCTGGCCGAATTTAAAAAAGACAACATCGGTATACCTCTTTGGAAATATTGTGTAATTTTAAGTTTACTATTTTTACTGGTAGAAATACTGCTCATTCGATTCCTATAAAATGAAGATCTTAATTAAGTCAGTCGATATCCTGGATCCCGGGCACAGCTTTCACAGAAAAAAGAAGAATGTGCTGATCGAGAATGGCATAATCAAAGCAGTTTCGGACAAGGAAAGCAAGGCGGATGAAGTAATTGACGGAGCGGGGCTGAAATTATCCCCAGGCTGGTTTGATATGAGATCGGCGATCAGAGATCCGGGCTTTGAGCATAAGGAAGACATTAACTCCGTGAGCCTGGCTGCTGCTGCCGGCGGCTTTACTGCACTGGCCTGTCTGCCCAATACAAATCCGGTGATCCAGTCCAAAGACGTAATCTCGTACATCAAAACCAAATCTGCCTCCACGCTGATTGATATTTTCCCGATCGCTGCCATTACTCACCAATGCAAAGGAGAGGAGCTTACCGAAATGATCGATCTGCATCATGGAGGCGCTATCGCCTTTTCCGACGGCAATAAGCCGATCTGGCATTCGGATGTTCTTTACAAAGCCCTGCAGTATATCCAGACTTTCGGCGGATTGCTGATCGAGCATGCGGAAGACCGCTATCTGACCATCGGTGGACAAATGAACGAAGGTAAAGTAAGCACGATGCTTGGACTGAAAGGAATTCCTAAAATATCCGAAGAGCTGATCGTGGAAAGAGATCTTAAAATGCTGGAATATTCCGGAGGACGAATTCACTTCTCGCATATTTCCAGTCCGAAGTCGCTCGACATGATCCGCTCTGCGAAGCGTAAAGGCCTTCAGGTGACCTGCGACATTGCCGTATATCAGCTGGTCTTTGACGATAGCCAGCTTACCGGCTTCGATACGAACCTGAAAGTGAATCCTCCGCTCAGGGCCAAAGAAGACATTAAGTATTTCTGGAAAGCCATTGAAGACGACACCATTGATGTGATCGTGACCGATCATAACCCTCAGGACGAAGAAAGCAAAAACACGGAATTTGATGTAGCGGAATTCGGGATGATCGGCCTTGAGACTGCTTTTGCAGCGTTCAACACGTTCAATAAGGATATCAAGCTTGAAAAAT